>JACCYD010000497.1 GCA_013696695.1 Deltaproteobacteria bacterium
CATCTCGGCGTCGGGGAAGATGTTGAACACGGTGTCGCCGAAGAACTTCACCGAGTTCTGCAGCACCATCATGTACATGCCGACGGCGACCTTCGCGCCCGGCGACAGACCGAAGATCTCGAGCACCGGCCGCACCGTCTCGGGATAGTTGAGGCGCAGGCCGGTAACCATGCCGTCGGCGTCGCCGCGATCGACCATGATCGCGCCGTAGTAATCGGACTTCTGGATCAACGCGCGCGCGGCCTCCTGCGTCAGGCCCTTGCGCTGCCGCATCTCGTACAGCCGCTCGGAGTACGTCGCGTTGTGATCGCTTCGCGGATCGATGATGTCGACGCGCGAGATCAGATCGAGTGACAGCTCGTTGCACAGCTTCTCGATCTCGTCCGTGCGGCCGAGCAGGATCGGCTTGGCGATCTCCTCGTCGACGATCTGCTGGATCGCGTGCAGCAACCGCGCGCTCGCGGCGTGCGGGAACACGATCCGCTTGGGGTCGCGCTGCGCCTCCTTGGTGATCGTGCGCATGATCGAGTACGCGGCGTTCGAACCTTTCGACATCAGCTTCTCGCGGTACTCGTCGATATCGAACTTGATGCGCGCGACGCCGCTCTCCATCGCGGCCTGCGCGACCGCCGGTGCCACCCACCACAGCACGCGCGGGTCGAACGGCTTCGGGATGAAGTAGTCGGGGCCCATCTTCAGCGCGTTGCCGCCGTACGCCATGATCACGGACTCGGGCACCGGCTCGCGCGTCAGCTCGGAGAGGGCACGTGCCGCGGCGAGCTTCATCTCCTCGCTGATCGTCGTCGCGCGGCAATCGAGCGCTCCGCGGAAGATGTACGGGAAGCCGAGGACGTTATTGACCTGATTCGGGAAGTCGCTGCGCCCGGTCGCCACGATCGCGTCGGGTCGCGCCGCGATCGCCGCCGGATACGAGATCTCGGGATCGGGGTTCGCGAGCGCGAACACGATCGGCCGCTCGGCCATCGTCGTCAGCATCTCCGGCGTCACCGTGTTCGCGACCGACACGCCCATGAACATGTCGGCACCGCGCATCGCATCGGCGAGCGTACGGCGGCCGTCATCGGGCACCGCGAGCGAGCGCTTCTGCTTGTTGATGTCGGTGCGATCGACGTGCACGACACCCTTCGAATCGACCATCGTGACGTTCGATCGCGTGATGCCGAGCTGGATGAAGAACTCGACGCACGCGATCGCGGCGGCGCCGGCACCGCTCACCACCAGCTTGATGTCGGCAAGCTGCTTGTTCGCGAGCTCCGCGGCGTTGAGCAACCCCGCACCCGAGATGATCGCGGTGCCGTGCTGATCGTCGTGGAACACCGGAATCCGCATCCGCTCGCGGAGCTTCGCTTCGATCTCGAAGCACTCGGGTGCGGCGATGTCCTCGAGGTTGATGCCGCCGAACGTCGGCTCGAGCGCGGCGACGATGTCGCAGAACTGGTCGACGCGCTTCTCGTTGATCTCGAGATCGAAGACGTCGATGTCGGCGAACTTCTTGAACAGGCACGCCTTGCCTTCCATCACCGGCTTGCTCGCCGCTGGCCCGATGTCGCCGAGGCCGAGCACGGCGGTGCCGTTCGAGATCACGGCGACCAGGTTCGCGCGCGCGGTGTACTCCCACGACTTGTCGGGATCCTCCGCGATCTCGAGACATGGCTCGGCCACGCCGGGCGTGTACGCGAGCGAGAGATCCATCTGGCTGACCAGTGGCTTGGTCGGAACGACCTCGAGTTTTCCTTTACGGCCTCGACGGTGGTACTCGAGTGCGTCTTCCTTGCGCCCCATTTGCCGGACGGTAGTCCTCCGCCACGCGCGGTGCAAACGAGGGCGTCAGCGTCCGCGAACGAGAATCGCGCGGACGTCGCGCTGCAGTTCCGTGACCGGTCGCGGCTCCCCATTCGCGAGCCGACAGACGCCCTCGAGGTCGAGATCGGGGACGAACGTGCTCCGCGCGCGCACCTCGTAACCGGCGTCACCCATCACGTGTACCGAGATCTGGTCGTCGTCCCAAAACCACACCTCTCGAACCCCGAGTCGCCGATAGATCTCGAGCTTCTTGATCCCTCCGTGGGTCCACACCACCTCGATCACGAGGTCGGGACGGGATCTCCCTCGCTGCTCCGTCCCGAAGATGTAGCACTCGTCGGGCTCTGCTCCGGCGTCCTCCGCTCGATCGCGAAGCGTCCACTGGCCGTAGCCACACATCGGAATTCCCGCTTCTGCGCAGTAGAACGCGAGGATCTGTCCGATGTGCCATTTGATGCGTTCGTGATCCGAGGACGGCGACATCAGCTCGAGTGCTCCTGCGAGGAAAGCCAGCTTCGGTCGGCTGCGCTCTTCGCCACGGATCGCGAGCTGAGCGTCGTAGTCCGCCCAGGTCTTGTCGTAGAGCACGACCCGCTGATCGAATTTCGATACATCGGGTCTCGTCGTCATCGCCGCCATCGTAGCACTCGACGCAGCAAGCGAAGTGCCAGGCGATCTACGCGAGATCACGACGACGAATTGTCCTGTCCGGCTGGATCTTGGACGCTGCGTCCGACGGGCGGACGTTAGCCGTCGACGAGGATCGTGGCGTCCATCCGCGCGGCGACCGCGAGCATGCGGAGGAACGCCGCGAGTTGCTCGATATCGGCATCTGCCTCGGTGGGGATGTGCGAGGCGGCAAGTACTTTGTCGCGACCGACCTTGTCCTTCAGATCGAACAGGCTGGTGTCGTGCGGGATCACGCCGGTGAACAGGGCGAGCATCATGCTGTGGGTCGGCGAGATGTGGCCGACCATGAACATCATCTGGAACACCTGATCGCTCGAGATCTCGAGGATGCCGTTCTCGCCTTCCCAGCGGACGCCATACGGTGCGCGGCTCTCGAAGTACGTGGTTCCCGCTGCGCGCAGCTTGCGGGTGGGCTCACCGTCCCACTTGAACTCCTCGATCCCGCGGGCCAGCAGCACGCCGGCGGTACACTGAAGACTGGTCGGGAACCGGCCCATCAGCCAGGCCTCGACGTGCTCCGGAATCGGGTACCGGATGCGGCGGTGGCAGGCGAGCTCGCGGGTGAACCCGGCCGGGCAGGTGGCGCAGGCGGGGGTGACGTCATCGAGCGGCTTGGCCTCGTCGAGCAGATCCTGGAGGGTGACCCCACGGGCTGAATCCCCGTCCGGCTTGCGCATCGTGAGCTGGACCTCGACCTCGCTCGGATCGCGGTCCTCGCCGTCCTCTTTCATGTGGGCGATGGCCGAGCGGGCGAGGATGCGTGTGCGGTGGAGCGCGACCAGGCGCTCGACGCCGAGCCGGCGCTGCGGCTCACAAGGTGTAGCGAGCACGTAGTCGATCGCCATTCCGCCTTCTACCTCATCGGTCTGACGCTTGTTTCCGAAGACGGAGCCAGGTAAACAACCGCTTCCACGCACCCGTAGCTCAGCTGGATAGAGCGTTGGCCTCCGGAGCCAAAGGTCACAGGTTCGAATCTTGTCGGGTGCACGCGGGGACTGTTTGCCAAAGACGCTTGCAGAGATCGCCATCGACGCCGGGTTAGCCACCAAGGCGAACATCACCAAGGCAGCGAAGCTCGCCGAGGAGAAGAAGACGCCTCTGGTGGTGACGCTCGTCCGCGACCTCGGAGTCGACGAGCTCGCCCTGGTGACCGCGTTCGGCAAGCAGACGCGCGTGCCGCTGATCGACCCGGCGGAGATCCAGATCGATCACGACGCCCTGCGGACGATCTCGCGCGATGTCTGTGCCCGACTCCGCGTCCTTCCGCTGGCGGTGACCAGCGAAGGGACCGCCAAGGTGATGCGGCTCGCCATGGCCGACCCGACCGACACCACCGCGATCGCCGAGATCGAGAACATCACCCACTGCGAGATCGACGTATGCGTGCTGCCGCTGTCGGCGATCGACGAGCTGGTCGACAAGTCGTACCGGCAAATCAACACCGCCGTGAAGCGGCCAGGCAACGCGAAGGGCGCGACATTCCTCTCAACAAGAGGCAAAGACTCTCCAGAATCGACCTCCAATTACTCGGACTCCGAGGTCTCTGTGACCGCCCAGATTCCACTCTCGATGCTGCAGGCTCCCGACGACCTCGAGACCCAGGTTCGGGCCCTCGTGCAGCTGTTGGTTGGCAAAGGTGTGATCACCGAGGCCGAGCTGACCGAGGTGCTGGTGAAGCTGAAATCGTCGGGGAGTTAAGAGCTTGCCAGCGGCGCGCGGTGAATAGCGCGCTAAGATTGGTTCTCGGCTGTCCGTCGAGCAGCCCCCATGCCCGCTCATGAGATGACCGCGATCACCTGCACGAGTTGCCAGCACGCCTATGACGAGTTGGCGCTGTTCTGCCCGAACTGCGGCCGACCGAAGGCTCGAACCGCAGGCAACGATGCCCTGATCGGCAAGCTCCTCGGCGACCGCTTCCAGATCATCGACATGATCGGGCAGGGTGGATCCGGCACCATCTATCGCGCCGAGCACGTCACGCTCCGCCGCAAGGTCGCGATCAAGATCCTTCACGACGAGCTGTCGCGCGACGACCTCGCCGTCGAGCGGTTCCGTCGCGAGGCCACCACGGTCGCGGAGATCGATAACGAGCACATCGTCGAGATCCACGATTTCGGTCGCACGCCGGACGGCCGGCTCTACCTCGCGATGGAGCTGCTCGAGGGCGAGACGCTCGACACCGTGCTGGCGCGCGAGAAGCAGCTGTCCTACGAGCGCGCGGCCGACATCCTGATCCAGGTCGGCGAGGCGCTGATGGAAGCCCACGCGATCGGCTACGTCCATCGCGATCTCCGGCCGCGCAACCTCTACCTCGCGAACCGTCGCGGCAAGATGAACTTCGTCAAGCTGCTCGACTTCGGTCTCGCGAAGCTGGTCGACACCGACGCGCAAGCCGCATCGACGAGCGTCGGCATGACGTTCGGAGATCCCCGCTACATGTCCCCCGAGGCCGCGCGTGGCGATCGCATCGACCGCCGCGCCGACATCTATCAGCTCGGCTGCATTTGCTACGAGATGCTGACGGGGGCGCCGCCATTCACCGGCAACCGCGTGTTCGACATCCTGACCAAGCAGGTCTCCGCGATCCCGCAACCGCTACCGACGCGCCGGCCCGGCGTGCCGCTGTGGATGGAAGCCGCGGCGGCGAAGATGCTCGCGAAGGATCCGGAGAATCGTTTCGCGACCACCACACGCATGGTCGATGCACTGCGCCGCGGGCTCGAGACCGGCGAGGTGATGGAGGATGAGGTCGCGCGCCGTCGCGAGAGCGTGCCGCCACCGTCGGTATCGCGCGTGATGCAGAAGATGGGCCTCACGGCGGAGGGCTTGCCCGCGTTGTCGCCGACGACCACCGCGAAGGGGTTGCCGCCGTTGCCGGCCGCAGTCGCCGCGCAGGTCCCGGTGACGCCACCCACAGTGACGCCACCCG
>JACCYD010000500.1 GCA_013696695.1 Deltaproteobacteria bacterium
GGTGATGTCCAAGATGGGCATCTCCACGGTGCAGAGCTATCGCGGTGCGCAGCTGTTCGAGGCGGTCGGGCTCGATCTCGGGATGATCGAGCGCCACTTCACCGGCACGCCATCGCGCATCGGCGGCGTCGGCCTCGGTGAGCTCGGGCGCGAGACCTTGATGCGCCACGATCTCGGGTTCGGCCGCGGAGCCTCCGCGATCGCCGACGATCTGCCGGTCGGCGGGCTCTATCAGTGGCGGCGTCGCGGCGAGCCCCACAAGTGGAACCCGGCGACGGTGGCCATGCTGCAAGCCGCCGTGCGCCTGGATCGCGCGACAGGATCCGCGGAGGCCGGTCGCGAGCGGTTCGCCGCGTACGAGCAGCTGTGCGACAGCGAGGACGAGAGTGCGGTCACGCTGCGCGGCTTGCTCGAGCTCGTTCCCACCACCGCGATCTCGATCGACGACGTCGAGCCGGTGTCCTCGATCGTCAAGCGCTTCGTCACCGGCGCGATGTCGTTCGGATCGATCAGCGCCGAGGCACACGAGACGCTCGCGATCGCGATGAACCGGCTCGGTGCGAAGTCGAACTCCGGCGAGGGTGGCGAGGAGCCGCATCGCTACGAGCTCGACGCCAACGGCGACTCGCGACGCAGCGCGATCAAGCAGGTCGCCTCGGGCCGGTTCGGCGTCACCACGCATTACCTGGTCAACGCCGACGATCTCCAGATCAAGGTCGCGCAGGGCGCGAAGCCCGGCGAGGGCGGTCAGCTACCGGGCAACAAGGTCGACGAGCGGATCGCGCGCGTGCGCTGGTCGACGCCCGGCGTCACGCTGATCTCGCCGCCGCCGCACCACGATATCTACTCGATCGAGGATCTCGCGCAGCTGATCTACGACCTCACCGCGGTCAATCCGCACGCGCGCGTCAGCGTCAAGCTGGTGAGTGAAGTCGGCGTCGGCACGATCGCGGCAGGCGTCGCGAAGGCGCATGCCGGGGCGGTCGTGATCGCCGGCTACGAAGGGGGCACCGGCGCGGCACCGTTGTCGAGCATCAAGCGCGCTGGGCTGCCGTGGGAGCTCGGCCTCGCCGAGACGCAACAAGTCCTGGTCGCGAACAAGCTGCGCGATCGCGTCCGCGTGCAGGTCGACGGCGGCCTCCGCACGTCGCGCGACGTGATCATCGCGGCGTTGCTCGGCGCCGAGGAGTTCGGCGTGTCGACCGCGGCGCTGATCGCGACCGGCTGCATCATGCTGCGCAAGTGCCACCTCAACACCTGCTCGGTCGGCATCGCCACGCAGGATCCCGCGCTGCGCGAGAAGTTCGTCGGCACGCCCGAGGATGTCGTCAACTACTTCACGTTCGTCGCGGAGGCCGTGCGCCGGCACCTCGCCGCGCTCGGTGCACGCTCGATCGACGACATCGTCGGCCGCGCGGATCTGCTTCGCGTGAGGGTCACGGATCACTGGAAGCTCCGCACGCTCGAGCTGTCGCCGTTGCTCGCGATGGGCGATGGCCCGCGTCGCTTCGTCGCGGCCACGCCGCACGACCTCTCGGATCACGTCGATCACGATCTGATCCGGCGTGCCGAGCCGGTGCTCGTCGACAGCTCGTCGAAGAAGAGCGTCGAGCTCGCGCTGCCGATCGATAACTCGCGGCGGGCCGTCGGCACGTTGCTGTCGGGCGAGATCGCGCGTCGCCACGGTGCGAAGGGCCTGCCCGACGGCTCGATCAACGTCCGCCTCACCGGCTCTGCCGGGCAATCGTTCGGCGCCTTCCTCGCACCCGGCGTCGCGCTCGAGCTGTGCGGCGATGCCAACGATTACGTCGGCAAGGGCATGAGCGGCGGCCGCATCGTGGTGTACCCGCCGGCGACCGCGCGGTTCGCCCCAGAAGCGAACGTGATCATCGGCAACGTCGCACTCTACGGTGCCACCGCCGGCGATCTGTTCGCGTGCGGCCTCGCAGGCGAACGCTTCGCGGTGCGCAACTCGGGCGCGCGCGCCGTCGTCGAAGGCGTCGGCGATCACGGCTGCGAGTACATGACCGGCGGCGTGGTCGTGATCCTCGGCGCGGTCGGTCGCAACTTCGCTGCCGGCATGAGCGGCGGCACCGCGTACGTCTACGATCCGGCGCACGCGTTGCGCGCCCGCACCAACCTCGAGATGGTCGAGCTCGAGTCGCTCGTCGACGAGAGCGACATGTGGCTCGTGCACTCGATGATCGAGGCACACGTCCGGCTGACCTCGAGCCCGCTCGGCCGCCGCATCTACGACAACTGGGAGCACATGGTCTCGCGGTTCGTGAAGGTGATGCCGACCGATTACAAGCGCGTGCTGCAAGCGCGGCGCGCCGCGGCTCGTCGCCCGCCGGGCCTGACGTTGGTCAGCGGAGGCAAGACCTGACGTGGGCAAGCCGACCGGCTTCATCGAGTGGCAGCGGTTGCTCCCGAAGCGGCGCGCGGTCGGCGAGCGCGTGCGCGACTGGCGGGAGGTCGAAGACGTCCACGGCCCGCTCGAGCACGACGCGCTTCGCAACCAGGCCGGGCGCTGCATGGGCTGCGGCATTCCGTTCTGCACGCAAGGCTGCCCGCTCGGCAATCCGATCCCGGACTTCGCTGATCTGGTGTGGAAGGATCGCTGGCGCGACGCGCACAAGCGGCTCGCCGCGACCAACGACTTCCCCGAGTTCACCGGCCGGCTGTGCCCCGCGCCGTGCGAAGGCAGCTGCGTGCTCGCGATCGATGGCGCACCCGTCACGATCGAGGCGATCGAGAAGCAGATCGCCGAGCACGCGTTCGGTGAGGGCTGGATCGTGCCGCGCCCTCCGCGCGTGCGAACGGGCAAGCGCATTGCCATCGTCGGGTCCGGCCCGGCCGGGCTCGCCGCCGCGAACCAGCTCAACCGCGCGGGACACACCGCGATCGTCTACGAGGCGGCCGCGAAGGTCGGTGGCCTGCTGCGCTATGGCATCCCCGACTTCAAGATCGAGAAGTGGGTGATCGACCGCCGCCTCGCGCTGCTCGAGGCCGAGGGCATCGAATTCCGCCCCGGCGTGGCGATTGGCCGCGACGCCATCCATGGCGGCACCAGCCTGACGTGGACGCAGCTGCGCGCGGATCACGATGCGGTCGTGATCGCGATCGGTGCGATGCAGCCGCGCGAGCTCGAGATCCCCGGGCGCGCTCTCGAGGGTGTCGTCGTCGCGATGGAGTATCTGTGTGATCAGAACGAGGTGGTCAGCTCCGAACGGCCGAGCGCGCGGTACTCCGTCGCAGGGAAGCGCGTCGTTATCCTGGGTGGCGGTGATACCGGTTCGGATTGTCTCGGCACCGCGCATCGCCAGGGCGCGGCGCACGTCACGCAGATCGAGCTGCTGCCCGCGCCGCCCGCGGGACGTGC
>JACCYD010000513.1 GCA_013696695.1 Deltaproteobacteria bacterium
CGTGATGGTCGTCCGTCCACTCGACCAGCGCTGGATCCTTGATCTGCGCGACGATGCGCTCGTAGGCGTCTCGCGCCTCCCCGATCAGCCGCGGCTTCGCCGTCACCGGGTCTTCGCCGGTCATCGAGAGCGACAGGCCGGTGACGACGAACCGGTCCGGGATCGTGATCGGAACGGAGACCTCACACGCGGTGGTCGAGCTGGTAGTCAGGACGAGGCGAAGCTTCGCGTGGTCGTCGTCGATCGGCGACAACTTGCGATACGTCACCTTGCCGCCGCGGGCGACCATCGCAACGGGTTTGGTGTGGTCCCCGAACGCGCTAGCGGCCGTGGCAGAAACGAGGATGGCTGCGAGGATGGCGCTGCGCATGTCGGGTTGACATCGCGGCACGCGTCACGGTTTCTGCAACTCTTGTCATCGTTTCGTCGACGACGAGCGAGCTACAGGTCGAGCCCGCGCCCCGCGTCCTTCGCGAGGAAGATCCGCGACGTGCTTGCGGTGCGGCCGCCAGCGCAGGTCGTGGCGCGAACCGAGTAGACGCCCGGACCGAGCTCGAACTGGAACGCATCCTTACCCGCGGGTCTCGGATCGGGCTCGAGAACCTCGGGCGCGAGGTTTTCGATCCGGACGTCCACCGTCCCGTCGCACGCGCGATGCTTCGTGCGGACCGTCACCATGCGTGCTGGCCCGAGCACGACGACGCCGCGGTCATCGGAGCGCTGAACGGGCCATGTGCTCGCAGCTGCGACGGCGTGCCGGCCGACATCCTTGTTGGAGACCAGCGGGTGGCGCTCGAGCGGTGGCACCGTGAACGCGGCGCGGCCCGCGGCATCGCTGTGCTCGATGCCGATCTCCTCATCACCTTGAACGACACCGCCGAAGCCCTCCGCGAGCACGCTGCGGCGCGCGCGGACCTCGGCACCCACGACCGGCGCGCCGCGCTCGTCGACGACGCACACCACGTACGCGGTCTTCGTGCTCGACGGAACACAGCGCGGCGGATTGGCCGGTCGTGCCTGGAGTGATGTCGCAATACCGGCGGCGGCAATGAACACGAGCGCTCGCAGCATGCCGGCGTCAAACGCGCTGCCAGCGCCGCGAATTCCGGGAAACGCTGCTCTGTTCCGTGAACGTTACGTACGACCTTGGCTCTGCCTGCGATGGTTCGGGGATGATCGTCGGACTGAGATCTCTGTTCTTCGGCCCGACCTCGAGCTCCTCGACGATGTCGCCGGGCTCCGCCGTCGCGCTGCAACTCAGGCCGCGCAGCTCGAAGAGCTCGCCACGATCGTCACCGTGTTGTGGCGGATGCTCGCCGAGAGCGGCCAACAAGACGTCAAGACCACGACCTAACTGCTGATCTTCTGTCCCGATGAAAAGGCAGGAACTGTCAACCGGCCCCCGACAAACGTTGCCCCAACTCGACCCACGGCATCGGGAACGCGACGAGGTCACTGACCAACTCCGACTCGGCCCGCTCGCGGGTGATTACCTCGATCCGCACCGGCCCCATGATCGGGCCTCCTTGGGCTTCGGCGCCGAACAGGCCGAGTGGTATTGCCCATTCGATGAGCAGCCGGGTGTTGGGCAGCTGTTCGGGAGCAATGCGCACGCACGTCTCGCTGCGAACGTAGACGTAGTGGTCTCGGTCGACGCGCAGCACGTACCCGAACGGCTCGGAATAGCCTTGGATGCAGACATCATCAGCACCGCGCTGCTCGGCGAGCACGAACGCTGCGTCAGCCTCAATGGTGTACACGAGGACACGGTCGGTCGCGAGTGTCTCTTCGAGCTGTGCAAGCTCCCTCTGCTCCTCGAACGCCACATCGATCCGACGCCCCACGTACGAGGCGATGCCCGCGAACATCACGACGCCGCCGGCTCCGGCGAAGGCGGCGCCGCGGTAACCGGCCACAAGATTGATCGCAGCGATGGCCGCGAACACGGCTGCCAAGCCGAGCATGAACCAAGTCACCTTCACGCGGTTGTGGCGCTCACCCCGCTGCAGGTCCGCGATCCGCTCGCCGAGCTTGCGTTTACGTGCCGTGAGGTCGTCGCGTTCGGCTGAGGTCAGGGGTCGCTCGGTCTGGCGAAACACAAACGCAGAATGCCATCAAACTTGGTCGACACGCCTACCAATCGAGCTCAGGTCAGCCACGGTCGCGAGCCGCTGATCGGCTCGAGGCGCTCTCGAATCGTCGCCGCGCGATCGCGTGCCTCTGCTGCCGTCGGGCGCTCCTTGGGATTCGCGTGGGTCAGCGCCGAGATCAAGGCTCGCGACGCCGCGGTCGTGTGGGTCGCAATTCGCGCACTGCGCGCGACGCCCGCAAGATCGGTGGAACCGGTCAGCGCGAACGCGAGCAACGAACCGAGCGCGAACACATCGGACGCTGCAGCGAAGGTCGAAGCGGTTTCGATCTCGGGCGCGGTGAACGGCGAGATGTACCTGCGGCCGCGCGGACTCTTGCTTCCGATCTTGGCGTTGAAGGCAGGCCAATCGAGCATCCAGCCGGCATCGCGCGGGTGACTGCCGACGCAGTTCGCGTCGACGGCCTGCAGCACGTAGCCGCGATCATGGACCGACGCGACGACGTCGGCGATCTGCTCGACCAGACGCAACGATTCGAGCTCGTCCATCGGACCTCGTGCGTGGATCAGGTCGAGGAGCCGCGCCCCGACCATCTCGCACACGAAGTAGGGACGCTCGGACCACATGCCCCAGTCGAGGACCGCGACCAACGATGGATGCCGCCAGCACGCGCTGCGCTGTCC
>JACCYD010000518.1 GCA_013696695.1 Deltaproteobacteria bacterium
GGATGGCCTTCAGGTACGCGTCGCCGGGCGTGCGGTTAGGCGGCTACACCACGATCAAGCGCCCGCACCAGCATCTGTCATCGGGATGGGTGCACGCGATCTCGATCGCGTTTGGCCTTTGCGTTGAGCGATCCGACGAGGACGGGAATTGCTATCAAGGCGATCACGACCGCAGCGATCCGCGACGTGGTGCCGCCGACGATGAACATGAACGCGAGGAGCATGGCGAGCATCACCGAGAACAGCGCCGTCATGCCGACGACACTGTGCGGGACACCATCCGGATCGCGATCGAGATCCTCGTCGACTGCGAGCTTGCTGTCGTCGCGGACGGGGTTGTGCGGCTCGTGGCCGACGTCAGGTTGCGAGATCATGACTACACCGCCCTTCGCGAGACAACCGCGCGGTAGATGGCCAGCAGCACGATCGAGCCGATGATCGACGCGATGATGCCCGGAGCTTCCTTCGCTGCGTACCAGCCCAACGCCTGCCCGATCATGCCGGCGATGAACGCACCGGCGACGCCGAGCAGCATGGTGACGATGATGCCGCCCGGATCTTTACCTGGCATCAGCACCTTCGCGAGCGCGCCGACGATCAGACCGACAATCAACGTGATGAGGATATGCATCGCTTTCTCCTTTGCTTACTTGCTCGTGAATCGCGCGCGAATCTTCGCGGCTGCACGCTCGAGGAGCGGGGTCACGCGGTCGAACACCGTGTGGCTCTTCGCCACCAGCTCGTCGACCGTGACCTTGGTGCCGCGGCGAGATCGCTTCGGCCCCTTTCGCCCGCCGCCCGTACCGTTCACGTTCATGTAGGTGAGTGGAGCAAGACGCGCGCCGCATGCACCGTGCGCTGGCGCTCGGCGTTACGGCGTTGGGCAGCTCTTGGCTACACCGTCGGAAGCACCGATGTGGACCAGATAAACCTCCTCGAACCACATGTCGAAGAGATCCTTGTCGGCGAGCGCCTCATCGATCGTCGTACATTGCGGGGCCGCAACCAGCGTGGCGAGCCGTTCGAGCACTCTGCGCTTCTCTGCCCCGGGCGCCGATCGAGCAAGGTTCGCGATCGTGATCGCGTCGACCTTCGTGGCCGCGGCCAGGACCAGCCCGATGCCGTCGGGAGCACCCGCTTCGAGCTGCGCAACTGCAGCGCTGAACGCGGGATTTGCGCGATCTGAAACGGGCCAACTCGCCCGCCGCCCGGGCAGCAACCGCCCATGCGTCCCCGCTGGCGCCAACATCACGGCGCCATTGCCGGTTTCGAGCTCGACCTGACCGGTCAGCACGTGGATCGAGCCCGCACCGTTGCGATCGATCTCGAGCGTGTACTCGCAACCGAGATCGATGACGTCCGCGCTCGGCGTCGCCACCGCGAAGATCTTCGGAGGTGCAGTCACCCGCGCGTGCATCCTGCCCTCCTGAAGGAACAGCTGGTGCCGCTTGCCGATCGCGGTGTGATCGAGCCGCACGATCGTGTGCGCACCGAGCTGCGCGTGTCCGATGTCCGCGATCGCGAGCTCGGCCTGGTTCGCGCCGGTATCGAGCGTTCCTCCCGTGGGCAACACGCCGCCGGGAAGCGCGGTGCCGTTGCACGCGACATCGCCCCCCTTCGCGGTGAACGCGAAGCCAACACCGGCCGTGCACGAGATGCTGCCGTGTGTGGTGCGCGGCCATTGCCACCACGCGATCACTGCCATCATCGCGGCGACGGCCATCGCGGCGCCCGCAACCATCGGCCATCGCGACTTCGCACGGTGGAGGCGCAGCTCGTCGAGCGGTGCATCGTGCTGGAGTGGCGATAGCAGCGCTTCGAGGCGAGCGACGTCCTTGTCCTCGCCACTGCGATCCCAGAGGTAGTCGTCAACCGGACGCTTTGTCATCGGATGCTCCTTCCTCTGAGATGCCGAGCTGATCGCGCAGCAGCTTCATTCCTCGATGCAAGTTGACACGGACCGACCCCGGAGACAGGCCCGTCTGCTCGGCGATCTCCGGTCCCGTCATGCCCTCGACGAGACGCAAGATCATCGTCTCCTGATACGCGTCGGGCAACGCGCGCAAGGCGGTCAGCACTTGAGCGACCTCCGACGCTCGCGACGCGGCAACAGGGAGCTCGGGCAAATCATCGCCCATCGCGATCGGTCGCTTGCCACGCACAAAGTCGATCGATCGGTTGCGGGCGATGGTGAGCAACCAGCCGGGAAACGCCGCGGCTTCGCCGAGCTGAGGCAGGCGCTCGAGCGCGACGGCGAACACGTCCTGCACGAGATCCGCGGCATCGCAGTACCTGACCCTGGCGAGCACGACGCCGTGCACGGCGCGCGAGAACCGTCGATAGAGCTCGGCGAACGCACGCCGGTCGCCGCGCTGTGCCGCGACCACCACCGCCGGCAGGGCGTCCCCTCGCACGAGGGCACTGTAAGCCAGCTGCACCCGACCAAGGACGAGCCCGCGGACGAACCGTTAACACCGCCGTGTGTTCACGCGGCGTTACAGATCGGGGACAGGATCCACCCCTACAAGCGCCGGCAATCGCGAGCGTTCTGCGTGGAAACGCCAAATTGCCTTTCGCGTCCGGCCACCGGACAAGATTTCCAATTTTGCGTTTCCGGCCAGATCGCGAGGATCGTCGCCGAGTTAGAGGGGTGGATCCTGTCCCCGATCTCTAAGTGCCGGAAAACGCGTTTACGAGCTGATCGACCCGCTGTCGACGATCGTCACGCCGGCAGCCCGCATCTCGGCGATGGCCGTTTCGCCATCATCGGGCGAGAGGTTCACTGCGCGGCAACCATCCTCGATCAGCCAGACATCGAATCCGAGCTGACGGGCATCGAGTGCTGTGAACTTCACGCAGTAGTCGGTGGCCAGGCCGAGCACGTAGAGGCGATCGACTTTCTTTTGCTTCAGCCAGTCGCCGAGCCCGGTGGCCTTCTCGTGCCCGTTATCGAAGAATCCGCTGTAGCTATCGACGCCCGGATCGATACCCTTGCGAAACACAGCGGTGATCTTGGAGCGCTCGAGTGCGTCGTGCAGATCGGCGCCGCGCGAGTTTTGCACGCAGTGCGCGGGCCACATCACCTGCGGCAACCCGCCGAGCTCGCGGAGCTGGCCGACCTCGGTGCCCGGGTTGTTGACCGCAAAGCTCTTGTGGTCCTTCGGGTGCCAATCCTGCGTCGCGACCACGATATCGAACCGCGGCATCAGCTTCGCGGCGATCGGCACCGTCTCGTCGCCGTGTGCGACCGCAAGCGCGCCACCCGGCAGGAAATCGTATTGCAGATCGACGAGGACCAGGGCGCGCATCGAGGCCACTGTACCCGCGTCGCGGGATCAGATCGACAGCTCGAACCCCTGCTTCGCGAGCCGATCGTACTTGCGACGGTCGAAGCGGTAGAGCCGCGCCGCGCGGTGTCGGACGCCTTGCTCGTGTTCGTCGGTCTCGACCAGCAGATCGAGCGACAGGATCTTCTTCCGGAAGTTTCGTTTGTCGAGATCGGTGCCGAGGATGATCTCGTAGAGACGCTGGAGCTGCGTCAGCGAGAACCGCGGCGGAAGCAGCTCGAAGCCGACCGGCGCATAGCGGACCTTGCCGCGCAATCTCTCGTGCGCCGTGGTCACGATCTCCTGATGATCGAAGGCGAGCTTCGGCAGATCGTCGAGGGCGAACCAGCCGACGCCCATCGCATCGGTGGCAGCGCGAATCCGGTGATCGCTGAGCTTGGCGAGTGCGTAGTGCGCGACGGTAACGACGCGCTCGCGCGGATCGCGATCGAGCGTGCTGAACGTGTAGAGCTGCTCGAGGAACACGTCGGTGACGCCGGCTTCTTCGGACAGCTCGCGACGCGCCGCAGCCTCGACGGTCTCGTCGAGCCGCACGAAACCACCGGGCAACGCCCACGCGTGCTGGAACGGCGGGATCCGGCGCTGGATCAACAACACCTTCAGATCGGAGACGTCGAGGCCGAACACGACGCAGTCGACCGCGAGCGCGGCCCGCGGATACTCGTACTCGAACATCTTCAATCGGCCTTACCCGACGCGACGTACGCCCGCAACTGGGCAAGCTCGCGCTCGAAGCCGCCCGACAGGATCGGGAACCGGCACCACGAGCGCGGATCGACATTGCGATCGTCGAGGTGAAACGCAGGAGCGAAGCGCTCGCGCTTCCACTGGTTGATGCACCACAGCCGGAAGAACCGCTCGATCCAGGTCGCGAGCTGCAGCGGCTTGTACTGCGCGTAGCGTGGCGACAGCTGCTGCAGGCACTCGAGCGGCGTCAGCTTGTCGCGGATCGCCGAATCCTCGACGGACTCGAGGAAGTCATAGGGCATCAGGTCGGCTTCGTCGGTCTGCTCGGCGGTACCGGCGACCCGTGGCCGGAGCTCGGCGGTGGGTTGCTGCGCGTTGATGTAGCTGAGCGCGGGGATTGGCTTCAGGCCCGAGATGCCATGCGATTCCATGAACCGCAGCCACGCGCGCAGGTACGGCTTGTCGATGCCGCCGAGCGGAGCGAGCCCACCGGCGGTGTCGCCGTCCATCGTGGCGTAGCCGACGGCGGCCTCGGAGCGATTCGACGTGGTGATCAGCACCGCGCCGCGCAGATTCGCGAGCATCCAGATCGACGG
>JACCYD010000538.1 GCA_013696695.1 Deltaproteobacteria bacterium
CTACCTCGCTCATCTTCGCGCGGCGTGGGACGACGCGAACGAGGACGAGCCCGCCGCCGAGCAGGACGTGCTGATCACGGTGCCCGCCTCGTTCGATCCCGTCGCGCGCGAGCTGACACTCGCGGCCGCGCGAGAAGCCGGCTTCGAAAATGTCGTGCTCCTCGAGGAGCCGCAGGCCGCGTTCTACGCATATCTCGCCTCGCGCGGCGAAGCGTGGCGCAAGGATCTCGCCCCCGGCGATGTCGTGCTGGTGTGCGATGTCGGCGGCGGCACCACCGACTTCTCGCTGATCTCGATCACCGACGAGGGCGGCTCGCTCGCACTCGAGCGGATCGCGGTGGGTGATCACATCCTGCTCGGCGGCGACAACATGGATCTCGCGCTGTCGGCGATCGTGCAGCGCGACTTGGCTTCTGCTGGCAAGCAGGCGCTCGATGCGATGCAGCAGCGCGCGCTCGTCCACGCGTGCCGCCGCGCGAAGGAGCAACTGCTCGGCGACAAGCCGCCCGCGAAGGTGCCGGTCTCGATCCTCGGACGCGGTAGCAAGCTGATCGGCGGCACCATCAAGGCCGAAGTCACGCGCGAGGCAGCCGAGGCGATGCTCGTCGACGGTTTCTTCCCCAAGGTCAACGCCGACGCGCGTGCCGAGCGCCGCAAGTCGGTGGGCCTCCGCGAGCTTGGACTGCCCTACGCGCACGATCCGGGCATCACGCGCCACCTCGCCGATTTCCTCGCGAGGTCGATGGGCGGCGCGACGAGTGGGCCGAAATGGCCGACCCACGTGCTGTTCAACGGCGGCGTGATGAAGGCTGCGAAGCTGCAGACGCGCGTCACCGAGCTGCTCCGTGCGTGGGCTGGTCGCGACGTCAAGGTGCTGGTCGGCGCCGATCTCGATCTCGCGGTCGCGCTCGGCGCCGCGCACTTCGGTGAAGTTCGCCGCGGCAAGGGCGTGCGGATCCGCGGCGGCACCGCGCGCGCGTATTACATCGGCATCGAGAGCGCGATGCCGGCGATTCCGGGCTTTGCACCGCCGGTCAAGGCGCTGTGCGTCGCACCGCAGGGTCTCGAAGAAGGCTCGACCGTCGCGCTTCCCGACGACGAGCTCGCGGTGATCGTCGGCGAGGTCAGCGAGTTCCGGTTCTTCGCCGCGGCGACGCGCAAGGACGACACCGCCGGGACCTTGATCGATGCCGACGCGGCGGGGTTGGCCGAGCTGTCGCCCGTCGAGAAGCAGGTCGAGGCCGAGGATCGCAAGCCGGGCGAGCTGGTCCCCGTCCGCCTCGAAGCGCATGTCACCGAGGTCGGTACGCTCGAGCTGTGGTGTGTCGCGCGCGATGGGCGCGGTCGCTGGAAGCTCGAGTACAGCGTCCGCGAACGCGAATGACGCCGGTCGACCGGCTGGTCCGGCAGCGGCCCGATCCGGCGCTGGGCGTTCAAGCGCAAGCTCGAGCGACCGATCGAGATCACGTTCGGGGACCGCATGGGACACACCAAGCCCGGCGAGGTGACGTGGGATCTCGGGCCCGAGCGGTCGCGCGACCGCACCTACGTGAAGTACGTCGCCACCTACCACTCGATGCTTCGCGATCGATCGAGTAGCTACCGCACGCGCTCGAGCGTCGGCTCGTCGGGCCACTCGTCGATCTCGACGGTCGCTTTCGGCCATCGCGCTGGCACCGTCGTATCGACCAGCATGCGCGCGACGTCCTCGATCTGGACAGAGCTCGCGATCAGCGCCCGGCGCAGCGCCGCGATGTTGTCGTTGCCGGCGATCTCGAGCGCGACAAAGCGTGCGTGCAGCGCGATCGCTTCCGCGCGATAGCGGGCGAGGATCACGCGCATCTCGTCGAGACGTTCCGTGATCCGCGACGCGCGCACATGCGGTTGGTGCAACGCGTGCGCGAGCTCGCGCCTGCGCCCGTCATCGACCTGGCGCGCGAGCGCTGCCGGTGGCGGGTCGTCTGGTGACCGCGTTCCCGTCGATCCCACGAAGATAGTGTTGGTGCTTGTTTCGTTCATAAACCAAGACCGGTCGCTGACTCTGCGTGGCGGGTTGCGACGTGGAGGTCGCGCGAATAAGGACGCAGACCGCGGCGCCGCGTCGCGAACGAGATTCGAATTCGCGGTTCGGTAGCGATCGCTACGCTCCAAACACGAAAGTGAAATCGGTGTAGGCGGCACGCGTACTGCGACGAGCCGGCGTCGCACGTGATGCCTACATCACGTCGGGAGCTTCGATGCCGAGCACGTCGAGTCCGCACCGGATCGTGCGACCGGTGAGATCGGCGAGGACGAGGCGGGAGGCGCGCACCGCGGGATCGGCGGTCAGGATCGGACAGGCGTCGTAGAACTTCGTGAACGCCGTCGCGACATCGTAGAGATAGCCGGCAAGACGATGCGGTTCGAGTGTCCGCTCGACATCCGCGACGGTGCCACCAAATGCCAGCAGGCGAAGCGCGAGCGAGCGCTCGGTCGGCTCGACGATGTTCACCGCGCCACCGGCGACGTCCTGTGCCTTGCGGAAGATGCCGCGCACGCGCGCATGCGTGTACTGGAGGTAGCCCGCGGTATCGCCTTCGAACCGCACCATGCGCGCGACCTCGTAGACGTAATCCTTGATGCGATCGCTCGACAGATCGGCGTACTTGATCGCGCCGATGCCGACCATCCTCGCCACCTCGCGCCGTTGTTCCGGCGACATCTCCGGGCCTTCGCGCCCAGCCTCGGCGCGCCGCGCGGTCAGCGATTCGATCTGAGCGTCGGCGCGTGCGACCGCTTCGTGAATCAGATCGACGAGCCGCACCGATTGGCCGTCGCGCGTCGCGAGCATCTGGCCATCGTTTCCGAGCACCGAGCCGAACCCGACGTGTTCCGCGCGCGCCGGCGGTGCCAGCCAGCCGAGCTGCTGCGCGGCCGCGTGGATCATCGCCAGGTGTTGCGTCTGCGGGCTGCCGACGACATAGATCGCGCGCGTGGCACCGAGCTCGCGGAAGCGATACCGGATCGCCGCCAGATCGGTGGCCGCATAGCCGAACCCGCCGCCGCGCTTGCGCACGATGATCGGCAGCGGCCCGCCCTCGCGGTTCTGGAACCCGGGCACGAACACGCACGACGCGCCGTCGCTGATCGTCGCCTGTCCGCTGGCTTCGAGCTCGTCCGCCAGTGGCGCGAGGCGATCATTGTAGAAGCTCTCGGCGCACACGTCCGCCGGCGTCAGCGTGACGCCGAGCGCGCGATAGACCTCCTGCATGTAGCGCAGTGACTGATCGAGCAACGATCGCCACCACGCGCGGGTCTGCGGATCACCGGCCTGGAGCAACACCACGCGCTGGCGTGCACGATCCGCGAAGCCGGGCTCGGTGTCGAACCGCTTCCGCGCCGCGCGATAGAACGTGGTCAGCTCACCGACCGCGAGCGCCTGCTGGGCTTGCTCCTCGCCGACATCGACCAGCTGTTCGATCAGCATGCCAAACGGCGTGCCCCAGTCACCGATGTGATTCTGGCGGATCACCGTGTGGCCCCGAAACTCGAGCGTGCGCGCGATGGAATCGCCGATGTTCGTGCTGCGCAGGTGGCCGACGTGCAGCTCCTTGGCGACGTTCGGCGACGAGTAATCGATGAC
>JACCYD010000540.1 GCA_013696695.1 Deltaproteobacteria bacterium
GCTGCGCGTGTCGTGGCTCTCGGTCGACCGGCCGGCGCGCGACGGACGGCGAGCGCGTTCGCTGATCGCGAAGCTCGGCGCCGGTGCAGGCGCAGGGGCAGGGGCCGTGACGCGCGCAGGGGTGGCCTTGCGGATCGTGAAGCTCGGCGTCTCGGGCGCGCCACCCGCCTCGACGTGCAGCATACGCTTGCCGACCTCGACGTCGAGCGACTGCTTGGTCCCGAGCATCGCGGCCAGCGGCGTGCCGTTGGTCAGCGAGGCGACTTGCACGCGCGTCAGCTGCGCGGCGGTGATCGGGACCAGTGCGCCCTTGCGGCGGAATTGCATCGGCTGGCCGACCGCGATGATCACGTCGGTGACGCCCTCGCGATCGAGGTAGTTGAGGACTTGATCGAGCTGCGCGCTCATTTCAGCCACCTCTCATTTCAGCCCGGCGCTCATTTCAGCCCGCTCCTCATTTCAGCCCGCACGTCATGTCGGAACTGCGTCGGCGTCCATCGCGAGGAGTGCCTGGCCCCAAATAGCTGCCGCGTCGGGGGTGGGCAGCGCGATGCGCACCGAGCGCAGGTTGCGCGGCTGGAACCCCGCGAACGTCCGGATCGCCTCGAGCGTCAGCTGCGCGCCGAGGCCATGCGGCACGCCGCCGACGCCGGTGCCGAGCGCGGGGAACGTGATCGTGCGATGGCCGCGACGCTCTGCTTCGAACAACGTGCGCAGCACCGCACGCTGGATGCAGATCGCGCCGTCCATCGCGGCGACTGCGTGTGCGACTTCGTTGCAGCCGAGGTTGTAGGGCCGCGTCCACACCACCTGGCCCATCGGTACCGGGCCTTGCTCCATCGCATCGCGTTCCATCGCGTCGCTGCCTGCTTCGCGGAGTGCTTTCGCGACCCCGATCCGCATCTTCAGCTCTTCATTCGCCGCCGACACGATGACATCGGTGCGCGCGGTCGAGATGTCGCGCACCTCGACGGCGATCATCACGTCGCCGACGCGGGAGAAGCCATCCTCGTGGCCGCGGAGCTCGGGGGCAGGGCGCTGCAGGCGCTCGAGCATCCGCGACGCCGCCAGCGCCGACGATGGCCGCTTGTCGATGTCCTTCGAGAGCAGTAGTCCGAGCACCGCACCGAAGTACGCGCCGACCGGATCGGTGGTCACCGGCGGTTCGTAGACGTGCTCGCGATGCATGGTCTCGAGCGTCGCGACATCGAGCGAATCGAACGGCGCGCGGCGCTGCCACAAGGTGTGCAGCGTCGCGGCGGCCGAATACAGGTCGGCGCGCGGCGTCGCCTGCTCGCCACGCCAGACCTCGGGCGCGATGAACATCGGCGTGCCCGCGAGCTCGCCTTTGTGTGCCTTGTGCGGATCGACCGCGATCCCGAAATCGCCGACCAGCGCGCGGCCGGCACCCGACAGGAAGAGATTCGCCGGCTTGATGTCGCGGTGGATGACGCCGGCGACATGGATCGCCGACAGCCCGCGATAGATCTCGACGCCGAGCCGGATCAGGACTTGGAGAGGAATCTCGCGATTCGCTTCGATGTGGATCCGCAGCAGCTCGTCCAGGTCGATGCCATCGACATAGCGCTGCATGATGTACGGCACGCCGTTCTCGAGGCCGGCGTCGAGCACCGGCACCACCGACGACGAGACGATGCGCGCGGCGAGGTGCGCCTCCGCGAGCGGATCGTCCATCGTGATCCGGAACAGCTTGATCACGACCGGCATCTTCAAGCTCGCGTGGCTCGCGAGGTACGCGATGCCCATCGCGCCGGAGCCGAGCACGTTGCGGATGTTGACGCCGCGGAACTGCTGGCCGCGCAGCAGCACGGTGTTGGGCGAGACGGCCGCCGGCGGAGCGCTCTGGACCGAGCCCAGCGCCGTCTTGCCCATCATGTTCTCTCGGTCACGTTGGTCCGTCATCTGCCAGCGCCTCGTGCTTGCGAGGCCACCATACCGCCCATGCGATCGCGAAGCCTAGCGGCAACGCCATCATCGCCAGCGCCGGCACCAGGGCATCGCGCAACAGGCCGATGATCGTCGGCGACCACAGATCGCCGAACAGGTGGATCGCGAAGATCGCCACGGCCATCGCGCTCGCGCGCAGGTACAGCGGGGCGGTGCGCAACAGGATGGCGTTGATCGGCGCGGTCGATAGAAACAGCCCGATCTCCGCGATGCCGGCGAGCGTGAAGAACAACATCGGGCTCGGCGCGAAGAAGGCGATCGCCGACATCGGCGCCGCGATCGCGACGCCGATCGCGCACACCTTGAGCTGCGCGTTCGCTGCGAGGCGATTGCGATGATCGGTATGCGGCGCGTCGATCGGCACGACCGGCAAACCGCGCAACGCCTTGTCGGCCATCCGCCCGCCGACGATCGTCC
>JACCYD010000565.1 GCA_013696695.1 Deltaproteobacteria bacterium
AACGCCGTGGTCGATCCCATGACGATTTCTGGATGCGTTGGCGTCAGGCATACCGGCGGCGACACGGTGACGGTGCGCGCCTTCGCCGACGGGCTCGAGACCTCGCAAGAGCTACCGGTCGAGGACGTGGGCCGCGTGTCACCGATGGCGCGCTTCGAGGCCTTCGCCGCGTCGCGCGGTGGCTTCCGTGGCGACACGGCAGGCGAGCGCGCCGCGATGCGCTGAACGCTCGATGTATGACCCCAGGAGCTCAGCCGGCCCAGGCGCGCAGGGCGGTGAGCTCTTCCGGCGTCGGCAGCAGATCGAGCTGCGTGTGGCCGGAAGCGTCGACCAGCGGGATTCGCTGCGACGACCGTGCGGCAGCGAGCCAGCGCCGTACGACGTCACGCGGGTACCTCTTCAGCAGGTGAAACCGGTCGGCACAGGCCGCGACGATGCGCTCGATCGCCGCGATCTGCTCGGCTTCGGGCAGCCACACCAGCATCGTCGCGAGTGTGCCGGCGCGGCAATCGATCCACTCGCCGGTGGTGTCGGTCGCCGCGTTCCAGTTGTGATCGTCGCCCTTGAAACACACCAGCTCGTCATCGAGAAGGAAGCCCGAAAATTCCGGCGGCACCACGCGCGCGCGCGCTTGCTCGACGGTGCGGATCAACCGGCGCACGAACGGCGGATCGCGCATCGAGCGCTGGAACAGCGGAGTCGCGAGAAGCTTTCGCGCGGACTCGATCACGCCGATGTCCGTGGCGCGCAGGCGCAGGCCGTCGGGCACCACTCTGCGAACGTCATCGTGCAGCGAGCCGGTGCGCGGGGCGCCGGGCCTGCCGGTCCAGCGCAGGAACTTGCTGCCCACGACGAGCGTCCCGAGCGGAAACCACCGATCGCGAAGCAGTGACTGGAATGCCGACGCGGTTTGCCGTTCGACGGGGAGCGTGAACAGGTCGACCTCGAGCGGCGCCGAGCTCGGAGACAGGCGCTCCGCCGCACACCAGCGCTCGAGCGCGTCGAGGTCGGTGTCGTCGGGCTTGATCGCGTGGGTCTCGGAGGTTTCGCGAACCAGCTCGATCCACCTCGGCTTCGCACCCGCGGCATGCAGGCGGGCCCGCACGTACTCTCGCGATAGTGAGCGCGCGCCGAGGGGTTCCTCCGTCCGTGCGGCGGCCGCGACCATCGCCTCGAGCGCCTTGGTCTGTTGCGGGACCGCGAGCGCGCGCAGCGTGTGGGCCAGCATCTCGGCGCTGACGTCGGAGTCGATCGGCTTCACACCCGCGGCGGCCCAGTTGTCCTCCGCGCCGGTGAACCAGATCATCCGATCGCCGAGGATCCGCGCCGCGGATGCCGGGTAGTGCGAGGAGTCGCCGTCGTCGTCGGTGTACTCCGTCCAGATCTGAAGCAACCAGCGGTCGTCGACCGGAGGCGCGGCATTCTGCCGATACGGGCTGGGCTCTCTCATCGCGTCTACGGGATTTGCACTATCCGATCGTCCGGTGGTCGATGTCGCAGCGGGTGACCACATGGTTTGCATGTCCGCGGACCGTTTTCCCGATCGCGAATCGCTCGCGGTCGCGCTGCGCGAGCTCGAATCGGCGAAGCTGCGCGTCGAGCGCGATGCTCGGGCGGTTTCGGAGGCGATGCGCAAGCAGCTGGTCGAGAAGCTGTTGCCCGTGCTCGACAACCTGGACCGGACCATTGCGGCGGCCGAGGGTGACTCGCCCGCGGTCGTCGAAGGGGTCCGCATGGTGCGCACGCAGCTCGAGAGCGTGTTGCAGGGCTACGGCCTCGAGCGCATCGATGCCTTCGCCGAGCGCTTCGATCCGGCGGTTCACGATGCGGTTGCCACGATGCCGGTCGCGGGTCCGCTGCACGCGTCGATCGTCGAGCAGCTCGCGCCGGGCTATCGCTTCAACGGCGGTTTATTGCGCCCCGTGCAGGTGGTCGTCGGGTTAGCCGCTACTCCGGGTTCGCGAGCTGCTGCTTGATGAACGCGATCGCCGCCGGGAACCGCGACATCAGATCGGGCTGACCGAGCAGCGCCTGCTGCACGATGCCCTCGAACCGAAAGCTCGTCGCGGCGTTGGATTCGCCCGAGGCTTGCGAGAGCGCCTTGCCGAGGCCGAGTGCGGCCTGGGAGTGCGAGGCGAGCTGCTCGACCCGCCGCGCGACCAGCGCATCGAGCGCGGCGGCATCCGCGACCACCTCGTGGAACAGGCCGTAGCGCTCCGCGGTGCGTGCGCGAACGAGCCTACCGGTGAGGATCAGATCGCGCGCGCGCGGCTCGCCGACGGCTTGCACCAGACGCGTCGTGCCGCCGACATCGGGGACGATTCCAAACGCGATCTCCGGCAAGCCGGTCACGCAGTCCTCGGTCGCGAAGCGCAGATCTGCCGCGAGTGCGAGCTCGAGTGCCATGCCGACGCACGCGCCGTGGAGGG
Source organism: Deltaproteobacteria bacterium (assembly GCA_013696695.1). Taxonomy (GTDB): domain Bacteria; phylum Myxococcota_A; class Polyangia; order Haliangiales; family Haliangiaceae; genus JABFXX01. The sequence goes on from JACCYD010000565.1 coordinate 2,430, forward strand.
CCGCGATCACCGGCTGGTGCAGGCGCGCCATCCGGTGAAACACGTCTTGCAGCTGATGATGCAGGTGCAGGAACGGCGATTGCGTGGTGGCGCCGAATACCTCGGCGAGCAACGTGTGATCGATGCCGCTCGAGAACGCCGGGCCTTTGCCGCGCAGCACGACGACGCGCACCGAGCGATCGGCGCCGATCTCGTCGAGCGCGGCGGCGAGCTCCTTCATCATCGCGCCGTCGAGTGCGTTGCGCTTGTCGGCGCGATCGAGCCACACGTTCGCCACCGACGCAGCAGGTCCCGAGCGCTCGAGCTGGATGCGGTTCGTCATCCCCGCAGCATGCCAGCGATCAGGGCGTGATCTCGCGAACGCTGCCGCGCTTGTAGACCAGCCCGTCGGTGCTGACGCCGTCGCTGCGGAAGTACACCGAGATGTTCGGCTTGCCGCTCTCCGAGCCTGCGCGCGTCGGCGACGCCGTGAGCTTGACGGCCGGATCCATACCGGACTTGCAGGGAGTGCCGCCAACGCCGAAGTTCGAACCGTTATCGATGTGCTCGTTGAGCTTCACCCAGGTGCCGCCGTTCACACCGTCGGTGGTGTCGAGGTAGAGCTCCTGCTTCACGTTGCCGTCGGGCAGGTCGTAGACGACGTGCTTGTAGCCGATCCACACGTTCTTCGGCATGCCACCGCTCCACTGCGTCTTGTTCATGATCGCCTTGGACGACGGATGCTTGGTCTCCTTCTCGAAGTCGATGTGGCCGTCGTAACGCATGCGCGCCGCGATGCCGCGCGTGTCGCACGAGCTCACGTCCTCGTCTCCGATCGTGCCGTGGTTGGTGCGCGCGAGCGCGACCAGGCCGCCGTAGGCAATGTTGCTGTCGGAGACGCGCTTGAAGTACATCGTGATCTCGACGTTGCGCCACTGATCGACGAGCGCGGGATCGTGGACGTACATGCGCGGCGTCGAGCCGCTGATCTTGAGCTGCCCCTGACCGTCGACCTTGTAGCTCGCGCTGCCGTGATCGGAGTCGAACCACGCGTCCTTCGGGTCGCTGCCCGAGAAGCTTCGCGCGTCGGAGTCCCACTTCGACACCCAGTTCTTGCCGCCCGACAGGGTCGGGTAGAGGTACTTGACGCCGAACCGGTCCGCGCTCGGCGACGCCGGCGGCGGAGGCGTCGTGCCACTGCTGTACGAATCGATCACCGAGAACCAGCTCTGATTGCCCGCGCGGTCGGTCGCGCGCGCCGTGATCCGGTGCGATCCCGCGGTCGCGATCGGAATCGACGCGGTCCACGTCGACCAGTCGCTCGCGATCGCGGTCGCCGCGACGTACGTCCCGCCGTCGAGGCTGAGCTCGATCTTCTGGAGCCCACTACCGCCCATATCGCTGGCGGTGCCGCTGACACTCGTCGCGGCGATCGGCAGCGTGAGGCCTGCCACCGGCGTCATGATCGAGATGCTCGGCTTCGTGGTGTCGACGCCGGTGCCGATCCGCAGCTCGGTCATGCTCGCCCACGCGTTCGCGGAGTTGCCGTTGACGACCACGCGCACGTAGCGCGCGTCGGTCGGTGCGATGTCGTAGGTCTCGAGGCTCGCCGTCGTGCCGGTACTGGTGTCCGCGTAGATCTGCCGGAACGTCGTGCCGTCCGTCGAGGCTTCGAGCTTGAACTGACTCGTGCGCAGATCGCCCGCGTACCACGCGATCGAAACGCTCGAGATCTGTTTCACCGCACCGACGTCGGCGCGGATCCACGAACCGAGGCCGAGAGTCGACCATCGTGTCGACAGCGAGCCATCGATCGCGTTGGTCGCCGGATTCGCCGCTTCTGCACCGCTCGCGGTGACGCCGACGATCGAAAGTTGATTGGTTTGCATCGACACGAGCTCGTCGTCGGGCTCGGTCGCGCAGCTAAGAACGAAAAAAACCGATAGCGTGCGCAAGGCGCACGTGTGCCAGGTTCCACCCATACCCTCCTCGCTAACACGCGCTTCTCGACGCTCTCAATTGGAGGAATTCGCAGCGCGTGCATGGCGTGTCGTCGACGAAACGATCGCCGGATCGTCGACGTGCAAGCATGCTCACAACGCGTTTCGGGTGGGGATGTGTCGTCACCTCCATGTCGGTCCACGCGAAGTCACGCAGTTCCACGTCGCAGATCACGCTGGCTTCACGCCGCGGCTCCTCGGGGCTCACGCCCGCGATGCGTATGAAGAAGCGTGAAACAAATCTTGGTGCTCGTCGCTTTGCTCGTCGGTTGTGCCGGTGGCTCGAAGCAGACAACCATCCGCGGGATCGATCTCTACGCGCAGGCGAGCGAGCTGCGCGAGCGTGGCCAGGTGCTGGTGCCGACCGGTGCGAAACCAATCACGGTGCGGACGAACCAGTACCTCGTCGATCGTTCGCGCGATCAGATCTTCGTCGTGCGCGACGTGGTCGCCGGCTGTTACGGCCGGGATCTGGCAAGCACGAGCCCGATTGCACGCTCGCGCTGATGCGCGACCAGCGCTTCGTCGTGGTCGACGAGGCACCGGTGCCGCGCGACAACCGCGAGGCGAGCGACATGTCCGATCTCAACAAGGCACGCCTGGTCGTGGCCGCGGCGGGCGTCGCGATGGCGGTCGGTGCCGTCAAATGCGATGCGTTCGATGGCTGCGGGACGGCCCTCGGGGTCGCGGCGGGCGTCGATGCGCTGCTCCTGCTCGTGTTGTTCACCGGCCTGAAATGACAGGCGGTGTCCCGAGCGGACAGTCGCTGTGGTTTCCGGCCCGAAACCCGAACGGGCCGGCCGACTCGATCGACAGCCCGAACCCGGTGAGCGACTGTGGGGGCCGGCTACTGTGATGGCCGGCCCGGCGTGAGTCCGCGAGAACACAGTGGCGTATCGCGGCATGGAACCTGCCTCTGGACCACGCACGATGGCTACCCGGCTTGTCCTCGCGCTCCTGGCTAGCGGCTGCGCCAGTGCGGTGCCCACCGAATCGAGCACTTCGTACCTCGCGCTCGGGGATTCGATCGCGTTCGGCTACGACCCGCTGGTCGACCTCAACCGCGATCAGGTCCGCGGGTATCCCGAGCTCCTCGCGGAACGTCGCGGGCTCGACATCACGAACCTGTCCTGTCCCGGCGAGGCCAGCGGTGGCTTCATGTCGACGACCGGTGCCGACAACCACTGCCGCGAAAATCGCCAGGCGTATCCGCTCCACGTCGACTACGAAGGCACCCAGCTGCGAGCGGCGGTCGAATTCCTCGAGGCCTCGCCCGACACCTCGCTCGTTACGATCGATCTCGGCGCGAACGACGTGTTCCTGCTCGATCACAAGTGCAATCGCGACATCGCGTGCATCCTCGCGGAGCTCGTCGCCACCACCGAAGCCTACAGTCGCAACCTCGACTTCATCTTCACCGAGCTGCGCCACGTCTACGACGGACCGATCGTCGGGCTCTCGGTCTACAACCCGTATCCCGCCGATGCGACCGCGCAGTACGCGCTCGATCGCATCAACGTGCTGTTCGCCGATCACCTCGATGCCAAGGGCGGCGTGCTCGCCGATGGCATGACCGCGTTCACGAATGCGTCGAACGGTGATCCGTGCGCGAACGGCCTGTTGATCGAGATGCCAGACGGAACGTGCGACGTGCATCCGACGCCGGCGGGCGCGAAGGTCCTCGCGGATGCGATCGACACCGCGCTCGCGAAGTAGTCAGCTACGCCGGTGGATACACGTGCGGCGGAGCCACCGGTGGTGGTGGTTTCTGGTGCATCCCGATCGCGCGCATGCACTGCGCGACCTCGTAGCGCAGCGCGACGACGTCTTGATGGATCTCTCTCCGGGCCCCGGCGGGCAGCTTCGACTGCCACTTGCGAAACGCGAGCGTCGTCGCCGCGCGGATGTAGCGCGCCTTGTCGATCCGCGGATCGCACCAGTCCTTGCGCCAACGCTTGCGATGGAACGGCAAGATGTCGGCGTGCGCGGTGGGGATCAACCCGAGCCGCGCTTCCTCGCGAAGCTCGGCGGCGAGGATGTGGTGCTCGCGGCCGGTCGAGAGCAACGTCACCACGAACAGCGTGATCCCGGCGAGCGGGATCAACCCGAACGCGATGTACATCAGCTCCTGCGTGTCTTGCTTCGAGGCCTCGACGAGCGCGGTGTTGAACGTGGCGTGCATGCCCATCGCGAGCAGCAGGCCGAGCATCGGTGCGAGCAGCCACTGCTGGATGCCACCGCGATAGCGGAACCGGCCGAGGATCGCGCCGAACGTCGCCGTCGCCGCGCAGTGCATGAGCGCCGAGAACAAGCTGCGCAGGATCACGGTCAACCGCCACGCCTCCATGCCGCCCTGCTGATCGGCTTGAACGAAATAGAGAAAGTTCTCGGTCATCGCGAAGCCGAGCCCCGACGCCGCTCCATAGATCAGGCCATCGGTGGTGTTGTCGAAGTGCCGCGACAGCAGCAGCAGATAGACGATCAAGCCCTTCGAGATCTCCTCGCAGATCGGTGCGACCACGCCCGCCGAGAACGAGATCTCCTCGTTGCCGGCCGACATCATGACGGCGACCGAGAGAACGATGCCGAGGATGATCGCGCCGATCGCGCCGTACAGGAACGTCAGGCCGACCAACCAGACCGGCTCGCGCTCGTAGCGATCGAAGCGGTAGATGACGATCAGATAGACCATCACCGGCAGCGCGGCGGCCATCGCCGATGCACCGAGACCCACGTGGTTACCGGACATCCGTCACCCGATTTCGATCATGCCCGAGGTTCGTGGCGGTGTCTCGACTCCCCGATCAAGACCCGCTGGGGATGAAGCTCAGGAAATAGGACACGACCTCGTGCGCCTCGCCCTCGAGGATCCGTTGCTGCACGCGGGCCCACGGCCAGATCAGCGTGTCTGACTTGTCGAGCCGCAGACCGGCGAACTGCGAACCATCGGGCGCCGTGATGTGACCCCACGCTCCGGGCTGACCGCGGCGGAGGACCTCACCGAGATAGCTACCGAACACCACGCCGAGCTGGAACGCGCGCTTCTCGGAGAGCTCGGCGCGATGTGCGTGCATGTCCTCCAAGACGACCTCGACGCTGGCGATGCTCGTCGGGCTGTAGTCGAGCTCGATCGCGAAGTGCTCGACGGCAATCCGCACGGCCTGCTCGGCGAATTCGGCGGCCGCAGTGTCCATCTCGGTATCGGCTCGAAACGTCACCCCCTTCGGCATCGGCGAAGCGTACCGGTTCTGCGCCACCGACGGCCGGCTTCCTGCCAGCTGCCCGCAACCAACAGTATGCAGTCGCAGTTGTCAGCAACGCAGCGAGGCAGATCGTTGACCGTTCGCACGCTCCGGCCGAAGCTGACCACGATGAGGGAACTGACGCGTATCGCCGCGTGTGCATTCCTGTGCGCCTGCACGGCCGAGCCGGAGCTGAGCTCGACGGAATCCGCGCTCGATCTATCCGTGTTCACGCTGCCACCGGCGGCAGCGACGGAACGCGCCGCGATCGTGCGCGCGTATGACCATGTCGATCCGACGGATCAAGTTCCGCGCGGCTTGCTCGAGGATGCGCTGGCCTACTACGACCTCAACCAGACGCACATCCCGAACAGCGACTACGTCGTCGTCATCGATCTCTCGCTGTACTCCGGCAAGGATCGGTTCTGGCTCGTCGACATGGCGAGCGGCGACGTCGAGGCGCACAAGGTCTCGCACGGCACCAATAGCGATCCCGACAACAACGGCTACGCGACGGCGTTCGGCAACGTCGAGGGCTCGCTCAAGAGCTCGCTCGGCTTCGCGCTGACCGCCGAGATCTACAACGGCTCGCATCAGCACTCGATGCGGCTCGATGGGCTATCGCCCGACGGCAGTCCGAACGGGATGGCCAACACGCGGATGCGCGAGCGGCTGGTCGTCGTGCACGAGGCGTCGTACGTCGACGACGGCAACACCTCGCAGCAGGGCCGCAGCAACGGCTGCCCGGCGCTCGATCCCTCGATCGAGGTCGGGGTCGTCGACAAGATCCATGGTGGCGCGCTGTTCTACACGGCGATCTCCGCGCTCGCCGAGCCGGTCGGTCGCGCGACCTGCGGCGATACGGTGTGCGATGGCGACGAGACGGCCGCCTCGTGCGCGGTGGATTGCGATGGCGGTGCCGACGATCCGGGCCCCGATGACCCGCCGATCGACGGCGAGGTCCCGACGACCCAGCCCGGTGGTTGCTCGTCGACCGGCGGTGCCGGCCTGCTGCTCGCGTTCGCGGTCGTCGGCCTCGTCGGCCTCCGCCGTCGCCAACGTCGCTAATCGTGGAGCGTCATCAGCGCGTGACGTAGCCGCTCGAGATCGGCTTCTTCGATCCCGGCAGTCAGCAGGCATTCGCCGAACTTCTGACCCGCCTCGCGCACGCGCTCCTCGCCATCACCGCTGGTGCGAGCGTTCTTGTTCTGCTTCGCGAGCTCGATGAAGTCGAGGCTGACCTGCTTCGCACACGCCTTGTCCTTGCAGGCGCAGGCGCGCTCGACCATGACG
>JACCYD010000206.1 GCA_013696695.1 Deltaproteobacteria bacterium
GATCTCGCCAGGTCCCTCGATCGTCGGTCCGCCATCGCCGCTGCCCGCAGCGATCGCATCGGCCCGGCGGGCGAGTGCCGCCAGTGGACGGGTCAGCCGCGTCGCAAACCACACGCCGAGCGCGAGCGCGAGGGCGAGGGCCGCACCACCGATGATCAGGGTGTCCCGTGTGGTGCGTCGTGCGAGCGCATATGCCTCGGCCTCCGGCTGCTGATGGAGGATCGCCCAGCGCACGCCGCGCAGCGACTGGTAGCTCGACAGGTTGCGATACGCGCTGACCCAGCCGCTGGCGGTGAGCGTGCCTTCGACGCTCGAGGCCAGCGCGCGATCGACGGCGGGATCGACGCCGGCGAGCGAGGCCGTGCCCAGCCCCGCGGTGGACGCGGCGACAGGCACGCCGGCACCGTCGACGACCACCACGCGCGCGCCTTCGCCGAGCCGCGCCGCCGCGATCACGTCGCGCACGAACTCGAGGTCGAGTGATGCGACGAACACGCCCATCAGCTCGCCGGTGCGGCCGCGCGCCTGCACCACCAGGTTGACGATCGTCTTGCCGTTCGCGTGCTGCGCGTCGCCGATGTACCCGCCGAAGCTGTGCGAACCGACGTCGACACCCGGTGGCACCGGATCGCCGTGGCGCAGCTGGCCGTCGACATCGAGGATCGACAGCGACGACACGATCGGCACGTCGCGGCGGAGCCGGCGCGCGAGCAACTGGGTCTTGCGCTGATCCTCCGGCTCGTCGGCCCAGGTGGCAGCCGCGAATTCGACGGTGCGTCGCGCATCCTGAAGCGTGCCATCGAGCGCCGCACCAAGCGCGCGGATGTGAGCGAGTGCACCGCGATGGACCTCGCGCTCGACATCGCCGCGAGCGCGCACGATCGCGAGCACGCCGACGATCACCGTCGGCACGATCGCGGCGAGCACGATCACGAGCAGCACGCGCCAGCGGAGCGTCGGCGTGCGAGTCGGTGGTTTCGCGGGCTCGGTCATTTCTTGCGAGCCCACGCGGCGGCCAGTCGCTGCCAGCCACGACGCACGCCGGCGATCGCCTCGTCGGGCGTCGCGTCGTGTGCGATCACGGCGGCGAGGGCCGGGTTGAGATCGTCGAACAGCAGCGGCGTGCGCGGATCGCGCCGCAGTGGCTCGGTGGTCGCGAGCGCGGCGTAGAGATCGCGGGCGATCTGGGGCGCGATCGCGAGCGCGGACTTTCTCGTCGGGACAGTGCCGAACGTCTCCGCGAACTTCGCGAGGAAGGCAACGTCGGTCAGCTCGGCGGCGAGCTTCCAGCCCTCGGCCGGCCGCTTCGCGCACTTCGGGACGACCAGCAGCTGACCGCCGCGCGGTGCGTGAGCGAGCGAGCTGACCGCGAGCCGATCGCGATCGCGGATCGCGCCGAGCGCCCATGGCCCGGTCACCCAGTAGGCAAGCTCGCCCGCGTTCCAGCGTCGCAGCTCGTCGGGCGTCTCGCTCCCCGCCGGTGGTGGAGGCGCCGCGAGGTCGCCGAACAGGGCCGCGAACCTCGCCAGCGCCTTCACCGATCGTTCGCTCTCGATGCCTGCAGACTTCGGCTCGGGATCCGAGATCGCGAGCTCGACGCCCTCGGCGCGCAACCACGGGACGAGCCAGTAGCCGTCGACGCGAAGGCCGAGCGGGTAGCCGGATCCAGGACCGCGGGTGGCGCTCCGAGCAGCGGCGACGAGATCGTCGATGCTCGTGGAGATCGGTGCGGGCCGCGCGCGATCGCGAACGACGACGAGCCCGTCGATCGCCTGCGGTACGGCGGCGAACGTCCCGGCGGCGCCAGCCGGATCGATCACCAGGGCGGCCGCCTCCGGCGTCCAGTCGAGCTCGGCCAGCGCGGCGGGCACCGGCTCGAGCTCGGCGCGCAGGGCGGGCAGCCAGGTCGCGTCGATCCGGATCAGATCGGGACAGCGCGTCCCGGCGATCAGCATCTCGCCGATCACCTGCTGGCCGCGGGCGAACGGCACGATCGACGACTCGACGCGGATGCCCTTCTCCGCGATCGTCGCGTTGAACAGCTCCGTCTCCTCGGCTGCGAACGTGTGAAGGAACCGGATCGGCGGCGCCGGCGTGGAGCTCTCCCCGCACGCAACGAGCGCCGCGATCGGACCGAGCAGCCGCGTACGCATGGACGGACTCTAATGGATCGCACGCGTGGTATCACCGCGCTGTGCGCAGCATGACGGGCTTTGGACGCGGTGTTGCCACCCGAGGAGGCACCCGCGCCACGGTCGACGCCCGTTCGGTGAATCACCGGTTCCTGGATCTCAAGCTGCGCGGCGGCGTGTCGCCCGCGATCGAGGAGATGGTGTCCGCGAAGACACGCGCGGCCCTCGAGCGTGGCGCGGTCGCGATCTCGATCCACCTCGCGCGCGAGGTCGCGGTGTCGACGCGCATCGATCGCGAGGCGGCAAAGGCGGCGCACGACGCGCTCGCCGAGGTCGCCACGCAGCTCGGGCTCGCGGGCCCGAACCTCGCGCTCGTGCTCGCGCAGCCCGGCGTGATCACCAGCGACGATCGCGATGACGAGGCCGCACTGCCAGCGGTCGCCGCCGCCCTCGATGCGGCGCTCGTCCAGCTCGGCGAGATGCGGGTGAAGGAAGGCATCGCGCTCGCCACCGAGCTGACCAACCGGCTCGGCGAGCTCGATCGCTTGCGCGCCACGATCGCCACGCTCGCTGCCGGGGTGCCGCAGCAGATCGCGAAGCGCCTGCAGGAGCGCATCAAGCGGCTGCTCGAAGACCCGACAACGGTCGATCCGGCGCGCCTCGCGCAGGAGGTCGCGACGCTCGCCGATCGCGCCGATATCACCGAGGAGCTGGTCCGGCTGGTCTCGCACTTCGATCAGGCGCGCGCCCTGATCGCGGGCAAGGATGCGGTGGGGCGCCGGCTCGATTTTCTGGTCCAGGAGATCGGCCGCGAGCTCAACACGATCGGGAGCAAGTCGACGGTCGCCGAGATCACTTCCGCCGTGGTCGAAGCGAAGGCGACCCTCGAGAAAGTTCGCGAGCAGGTTCAGAACGTCGAATGACAACGCGGCGAACGATGCGCGCGTGTGTGCCGTGTATGATGCGCTGACCCCATGGGGCGCTCGACGCAAGACCGCGGAGTCCTGGTCATCGTCTCGTCACCGTCGGGAGCCGGCAAGACGACCCTGACCCGGCGCCTGCTGGCCGAGCACGGCGCGTCGAGTCAAGCCGCCGCAGGTCTGCCGGGCGGCCTCGAGTTCTCGGTGTCGTACACCACCCGGCCGATCCGGCCCGGTGAGGTCGATGGCCGCGACTACCACTTCGTCACCACCGACCGGTTCGAGGAGATGGTGCGCGCCGGTGAGTTCGCCGAGCACGCCTTCGTGTTCCAGAACCGCTACGGCACCGCGCAGGCGCCGGTCGAGGCGGCGCTCGCGCGTGGCCACGACGTCAGCTTCGATGTCGACTGGCAGGGCGGGGCGGCCCTCTCCGCGCGCTGGCCGGTGGATGCCCTCAAGATCTTCATCCTTCCTCCCGACCTCACCACGCTGGAATCGCGGCTCAAGTCACGCGCCACTGACGCTCCGGACGTGGTAGCGCGGCGGCTCGGCAAGGCCCGCGAGGAGCTCGAGCACTACTCCGAGTACCAGCACCTGATCGTCAACGACGAGGTCGAGCGCGCCTACGGAGTCCTCCGAGCGATCTACCTGACGCGCCGTTACGGCACGGTGGATCGCCCGGAGCTCGGCGACATCGGTAGCTCTCTGTCTACCCTCGCCGCGGTGGTCGAGGCCAATCACCGATCCGGTGCGGAGGCGCACGCCCGCCGTCTGGTGGGACAGGGTTGAGGTGTGTGGTTGTCGCTCGACGCGAATCCCCACCATTGACGCCGATCGAGCGTTGGGCCACGCTGAGGATATGCGGGGCTTTCGTGTCTTGATCGCCGGCTTTGTGGTCGCCGGGCTGGCCGGCGGATGTGGTCGCACGTTCAAAGGCGAGGCGGTGCAGCCCAACCCACTGGCGAACCCGACCGAGACGCTGCGTGAATCTGAAAAGATCACGATCGTCACCGGTGACATGGAGCTCGCAGCGCCCGCGTCCGCGAACGAGGAATACCAGAGCATGTCGGGCGGCAGCGAGACGCAGCGTGCCCGCGTCGCTCGCCCGAACAAGTATCCGCTGATCAACCAGGCGAGCTTCACGATCGTGTCGCGCGATCGCCTCCGGTTCCACGTGCAGATCGATCACAAGTGGCAAGACTGGGCCGATCTCAACACGTGGGAGGTCCATCTCGTCGACGACAAGGGCCGTCACTGGGTGCCCGAATCGGTCGAGCACGCGAAGACCAAGATCATGACGACGATGTGGGATCGCGAGCAGCGCACGGCGATCTGCAGCAACGCCGGCCGCGATGCCACGGGCAACTGCTTCAACACGGTCGGCTACGCCGATGATGGGTGGCGCCGCCGTCAGACGCTCGGTTCCCTCTCGGTGTTCCGCGGCAAGGCGGACTTCGTGTTCTACCAGCGCGACCTGTTCCACCCGAACGTTCGCTCGCTCAAGCTCGTGATCCGCCGCCCAGGCAACGCGTTCGACTTCACCTGGAAGTTCAGCGACGAAGTCGCATCCGAGTGATCCGTTTGGATGTACGCGGGGTTGCTCGAGTTGTGCATGACGATGCGCGACTAACCGAGTACTAACGCGGCACTAGGGTCCACACACCCGAGGGACAAGCTCCCGGACTCCCAGTCGCCGTGACCGAGCAACGCGGAACAACACGCGGTTGACGAGGGCACACCGGGTGCACTGGGTCGTCGCGTGATCGGGGCCCACGACAGCAGCGTCGTCGTTGATCGTCGCGTCGGGCGTTACGTGCTCGGTGAACGGATCGGCAAGGGCGGCATGGCCGAGGTGTTCAT
>JACCYD010000574.1 GCA_013696695.1 Deltaproteobacteria bacterium
CGCGCAACAAGCAGGGCCTCAAGGTCTACATGAACACCGATCGGCTGTGCGGCTCGTCGGGCTGTCACCAGAGCGATCAGCCGCACAAGTTCGAGCGCAAGGACATGCTCGCGTGCGAGCGCTGCCATGGCGAGTCGGTGTGGAAGCCGCCCCGATCGCAGCTCAAGTTCGACCACAACGATCGCAAGGACGCCGCGATGCCGATCCTCGGCTCGCACGGTCCGGTCGCGTGCGCGAAGTGCCACCCGAAGGCGGTGTTCAACCTACCGGCCGCGAACCCGAAGAGCTGCGGCAACGTCGGGTGTCACGACAAGGAGAACCCGCACAAGGGCCACCTCTACAACATCCGCGATTGCTAGTGGTGTCACTCGCCGACGTTCAAGTCGCTCAAGCAGATCCAGCAATTCGATCACAGCGAGCGCACGCGCTTCGACCTCGGCGCCGCGCACCGCAAGATCAAGTGTTACGACTGCCACACCAAGGCGCTCGGCGAGAACAAGCCGAACGGCGGCTGCGCGCAGCAGAACTGCCACGCCAAGGACAACAAGCACGGCGATCGCTTCAAGCAGTTCGGTGATCCGCCGGCCTGTCAGGTCTGCCATCCGTCGGGCGGTCCGAAGTTCACGCCGAACGCGTTCTCGCACGGCTCGCGCACCAAGTTCCCGCTCGTGTTCGAGCACGCGAAGCAAGCGTGCCGCTCGTGTCACCGCGGCAAGGGCCCGCAGGACTTCGAGCGCTTCACCGGCTTCAACCCGAACACCGAGTGCATGTCCTGTCACAAGCACGCGAAGGTGCACTCCGACGACGATCACCCGAACGGCAAGTACAAGAACACGCAGTGCCTGAAGTGCCACTTGAACCCGGGCAATCCCGATATCCGCGTCGGCAAGAGCAACGCGATCGTCGAAGAGATCCACGGCGTCAAGGGCGCGTTCCCGCTGGTCAAGGAGCACAAGCCGGTGCCGTGCGTCGATTGCCACAAGAGCCGCGACGCGAAGGGCAAGACGTCGTTCTCGAACCTCAAGCCGAACTGCAACGCGGCGGGGCAGTGCCACGAGGATTCACTCCACGAGGGCACGCTCGGCGTGAAGTGCATGTACTGCCACGTCTCCGGCACGTGGGACGCGCTCGGCTTCGATCACGACAAACCGTTCCCGCCCGATGCCAAGGGCGAGCTCAAGGAGTACCCGCTCAAGGGCGAGCACAAGAAGAACAAGTGCGAGTCGTGTCACCCCGATCGCAAGTTCACCGAGGCGCCCACCACGTGCGCGGCCGTGGGCTGCCACGCCGAGGACGACGCGCACAAGGGCCGCCTCGGCAAGGGCTGCGAGAAGTGTCACCTGGAGACCGGCGACAACCTGTTCAACCACAACACGATGTCGAAGTTCCGGCTCGACGGTAAACACCTCGAGGTGCGCTGCGCCGATTGCCATCCGTCGGTGACGTTCAAGCCCCGGCCGTCGAACTGTTTCGGCTGCCATCCGGACCCCGCCGTCCACAAGGGCCAGTACGGCACCGGCTGCGAGCAGTGCCACACCACGCGAACGTGGGAAGACATCAAGCCGCTGCACGACGTCGGCGATTTCTCGCTCAAGGGCTCGCACAACAACCTCGCGTGCGAGCGCTGCCACCGCGATAACCGGCCGCTCGCGGGCAGCGGCAACTTGTGCCTCAACTGCCACCGCCAGGACGACATCCACAACAACTCGCTGTCGCCGCGCTGCGGTGAGTGCCACACGCAGTGGAGCTTCGCGCCCGCGCGCTTCGATCACGGCCGCGTCGGCTGCAACTTGACGGGCCTCCACCGCACGATCGCGTGCTTCGATTGCCACAAGAACGGCAACTTCAGCGCGCTCTCCGGCCAATGCGCGAGCTGTCACCACGACGACGATCTGCGCGCCGTCAACACGGGGGGCGTGGCGCACGCTGGCTCCAACGTGGCGTGCGCGACCTGCCATAACCCGAACTCGTGGCGCCCCGCGCAGGGTGCAGCGCTATTCGGTCGCGAATCGGTGTGCCGATGAAGCGCCTCGCAGTCGCGCTCGCGTTCGCGGTGCTGCCGTCGAGCGCGGCGTTCGCCGAGGACGAGGAGACCGAAGAGGGCAACGACGAGGAGCCGGATCCGAAAGACGAGCCGGAAGAAGACGACAAGCCGGAGCCGAAGAAGCCTGCCAAGAAGGACGAGTTCATCAAGCAGGATCTCACCGGTCACGATCAAGCGGGCACCGACAAGGCGAACCTGTTCGAGAAGGATCGATTCTTCGTCGACAAGGTCGATACCAAGAAGACGTCGAAGGGCACGCTGGTCCAGGGCAACCTGACCTCGACGCTGTTCGGCTACCGCGAGAGCGGCGGCGAGCTCACCGGTGGGTTGATCGGCGCCGACGCCAACACGCCGGCGGGCAGCCAGTTCGCGCGTGTCTTCACCGAGCTTCGCTCCCAGACCGACTTCCGCCACATCGCCGGCAGCCGCTGGGATGCACGAGCGGACGTCCGTGCCCGCTACACCACCGACCCGGGCAACAACACCACGGGCTACACCCCGGCGGAAAACTCGTCGTCGCAATCGGGTTTCCTCGGCGAGAACGAGCTCGACATCCGCGAGCTCTGGCTGATCCGCGGCGGTAAGCGCAGCGACATCATTTTGGGTCGCCAGTTCGTCGCCGACCTCGCAGGCATCAAGTTCGACGGTGTTCGGGTCGACTACGCGAGCTCCGAGAAGTTCACGTTCCTCGGCTTCGGTGGTCTCTATCCGATCCGCGGCTCGCGCTCGATCACCACCGACTACACACCGCTGGTGTCACCGGACGCCGACGACACCACGGGAATTCGTCCTGCAGCGGGCCGCCTCACCGGTGCCGGCGGGTTCGGGGCCGCCTATCGCACGCAGAATGCGTATGGCGCCTTCGGTGGCGTCGCACTGGTGCCGCTCCAGGCGGAGGCGCCGCGGATCTTCGGCACCGCCACGGGGTACTGGCGGCCGAATCCGAAGGTCGACTTCTATCACTACGCGGTCCTCGATCTCGTCGGCTCGAATGCCGTCAACAAGGGCCTCACGAACCTGTCGGTCGGCGCCAACCTCAAGCCGGATCAGCGGCTGCGCGCCACGGTGGCGTTCAACCGTGTCGATACCGAGACGCTGAACGTGCAGGCGCACGCGTTCCTCCAGGATCCCGATCGCAATAGCGGCGTCATTCAGAACGAAGCGTTCCTGGCGCGCGTTGCCCAGAACTCGGCGCGTGCGAGCCTGTCGGCCGGCCTCGGTCAGCTCCAGCGCTTCGAGATCACCGTCGCGTCGGCGCTGCGTTATCGCGGCGAGCTGGTGTTGCCGGCGCTGATGGTCGGTGCTCCCGATGTCACGTTGCCGGCCGGCAAGTCGGTCGAGGTGTACGGCGGCATCGTGGATCGGCGGTCGTTCAAGAAGCTGCGGATCGGGCTCGACGGCTCGCGCATCTTCAAGCTCGGCGGCGATTCCTACCAGCGCACCACCAGCAACTCGTTCCGCGTGTTCACCGCGCGCGAGCTCAAGGACGGCCGCGGCGAGTGGGAGGCCGAGGTCTCGTACACCAAGACCAAGGACGACAAGGCCGGCACCGGCTGTGCCGACGTCTTGACCTGCTTCGGATCCGCCACCTCGACGGGCATCTCGGCCGGCGGCAACGTTTACTACCGGTTCAATCGCGAGTGGTTCGGGATGACGAGCTTGTTCCTGACCCGACAGAGTGTCGCGACGGCGGATGGCTCCGATCCTCCGGTTATTGGGTTGTCGGGCTTCTTCCGCATCGCCTATCGCTACTGACGTTCGCTTAACGAGCCACTGGAACGTCGATGATGATTCGCCTGGCGATCATGGTGTTGGTGTGTGCGCTCGCGTCGACCGCGAGTGCACAGCCGAACGACTTTTTCACCAGCAAGCCGAAGCCGCTGTCGACGAGCCACGCCCACCTCGACGATCCGGCGCGCTGCAACGACTGCCATGTCAACGGCACCCGCGATACGTCGAACAAGCTGTGCCTCGACTGCCACGATCACAAAGACCTCGCCAAGAACATCGCCACGGGCAAGGGCTATCACGCGAGCAAGGACGTCAAGGGCAAGGCCTGCGCGACCTGCCACAAGGAACACTACGGCCGGGGATTCGACGTGCGCGGCTGGAAGGCGGTCGGCGGCGAGGCCAACTTCGAGCACAAGCTCACCGGCTGGCCGCTCAACGGCAAGCACGCGACCACGAAGTGCGGCGATTGCCACAAGACCACCAACAAGCAGGGCCTCGTCGTCTACATGGGAACCGACCGCACCTGCGGCGCCTGCCACGCGAAGGACCAGCCGCACGGCTTCAAGCGCCAGGACATGATGGCGTGCGAGCGCTGCCACAGCGAGAGCGTGTGGAAGCCGTGGAAGCAACGCCGCTTCGATCACGACGATCGCGCCGATACCGCGATGCCACTGCTCGGCGCGCACAAGCCGCTGGTGTCGGCGTGCGCCAAGTGCCATCCCAAGGCGCTGTTCGACCTGCCGTTCGCACAGCCCGATTCGTGCGGCAACAGCGGCTGCCACCAGAGCCCGCACGCGAATCACCTGTTCGGGATCAAGCAGTGCAAGTCATGTCACTCGCCGACGTTCGCGTCGCTCAAGACCTTCAAGTTCGATCACGATCTCGAGACCCGCTTCGATCTCGGCCCCCGCCACAAGAAGCTGTCCTGCTACGAGTGCCACACCAAGACGCTCGGCGAGGGCAAGCCGTCGGGCGCGTGCACGCAGTGTCACGCGAAGGACAACAAGCACGGTCCGCGCTTCAAGCAGTTCGGCGAACCCGCGCCCGCGTGTCAGGTGTGTCACCCGTCGGGCGGGATGACGTTCGCAGTGACGCAGTTCGATCACGCCAAGAACGCGAAGTACGCGCTGACAGCGAAGCACGGCAAGACGTCATGCCGCGGCTGTCATCGCGGCAGTGGGCCGGCGGACTTCGAGCGCTTCGAGGCCGGTGGCAACGCGTGCAAGAACTGCCACAAGCACGCGGTCGTTCACGCAAGCCCGAAATATCCGAAGGGCAGGTGGGAGAACCCCAAGTGCCTCAAGTGTCACGTGCGTCCCGGCGATCGCGCGATGCGGGATCAGAAGGAGCTCGAGCGCGAGTTCCACGGCCCGGCCTCCGACTTCCCGCTGCTCAAGAGGCACAAGGGACTCGATTGCATCCTGTGTCACAAGAATCGCGCCGCCAATGCCAAGGGCACGACGTTCGAAGAGGAATCACCGGAGTGCGGTGATCGCTGCCACCAGGACGTGCTGCACAAAGGCTCGCTCGGCAAGGTGTGCACGCCGTGCCACGAATCGGGCACCTGGGATGCCGGGCGCTTCGATCACGACAAGCCGTTCCCCGACGGTGGGAGCTACAAGCTGGTGGGCGAGCACCGCAAGCTCCCGTGCGAGCAGTGCCACACCAAGGCGCGCACGTTCAAGGACACGCCGAAGAACTGCAGTGCGGCGCAGTGTCATGCCGACGACGACGCGCACAAGGGCCGGCTCGGAACGGCGTGCGAGCAGTGCCACGATCCGACCGGCGACAACCTGTTCAACCACAACACGATGTCGAAGTTCCGGCTCGACGGCAAACACCTCGAGGTGCGCTGCGCCGATTGTCATCCGTCGGTGACGTTCAAGCCGCGGCCATCGACGTGCTTCGGCTGTCATCCGGACCCCGCGGTGCACAAGGGCGTCTACGGCACCTCGTGCGAGCAGTGCCACACCACGCGCACGTGGGAGGACATCAAGCCGCTGCACGACGTCGGCGAGTTCGCGCTCACGGGCTCCCATAACAACCTCGCGTGCGAGCGCTGTCACCGCGACAACCGCCCGCTCGCGGGCAGCGGCAACCTGTGCATCAACTGCCACCGCCAGGACGACATCCACAACAATTCGCTGTCGCCGCGCTGTGGCGAGTGCCACACGCAGTGGAGCTTTGCGCCGGCGCGATTCGATCACGGGCGCGTTGGCTGCAATCTCACGGGCCTCCACCGCACGATGGCCTGCTTCGACTGCCACAAGAATGGCAACTTCAGCGCGCTCTCCGGGCAATGCGCGAGCTGTCACCACGATGACGCGCTACGAGTCGGGGTGGTCGCGGGGGTAGATCACAAGATCCAGACCACATGCGCGACTTGCCACAACCCGAACACCTGGAGTCCCGCGCAAACCACGTTCGCGTTCGGTAGAGACTCGGTGTGCCGCTGAGCAGCTCGAGCGGATGAATTTTGGCGGCGTCGGAACAAGCGTGCACGACCTCGCGTTGTTTCCGACATCATGAGGCGCGCGTCGTGAACCCCGGTGATCACCTCGGGATCTGGCTCGTCCTCCTGACCGGCTTCCTGGCGGTCGCGGGCTGGAATATCTCGCGCCTCGCCGCCGTACGGCCCGCCCTCGACCGGTTGGTGGCCGTCCTCGGTGCCGCCGCGGTCCTCGCGGTCGTGATCGGCGCCTCGCTGGTCGTCACCGAGATCACCGAGTGCACGTTCGCGGCATCGAGCCTACTCGCGTGCAGCAAGTCGGAGATCGCGCTGGTCGCCGGGATGGATCTCGCGGCGGCCGCGGCGCTGATCACTGCGTGGCTCCGGATGGACGCGTGCCGCGCGACCTATGCGCCTGGCCGCGCGATTCCGAAGGTCAGTGCGTGATCGGCGCGATGAACTCGTTGTCGTCGACGCCGCCGACCTTGATATCCTTGATCACGATCGTCTCACCCGAGTAGCCCATGTTGCTGCGGTTGGTCGCGAACTTGAGGCCGCCGATGGTGACCCAGTCCTTGAGCGTGTAGCCGACCTTCCGCTGCGTGCCGGTCTTGAGGATCTCGAGCCGCACGATCATGTTGGTCGCGCGATCGACCACCGGGTGAAACTCGAGGTCGGCGCGCAGTGGATCGCCGAACGTCACCTTGAGCTCGTCGTAGTTCTCGTTGCCGGCGTCGTCCTTCGCGGTGCCGACGTAGGCGAGCTTGGCTCCGGGCTCGAGCAGGAGAAACTGCATCGTCAGCACCGAGGTGTGCTCGTTGAACACTTCCTTGGCGACCTTGAGCGCGGCGGCGCGGCCGGCGTCGTCGAGGTTGCGCTTGACCTCCTTCTCGCCGGGCTGCTGCACGTAGCCCATGCTGAACGAGCCGTAGAGCTCGTAGCCGACGACCATGTGCGTGCCGTCGGTGCGGAACATCCGGCCGAGGTGGCGCGCGTTCCAGCGATCCCAGATCTCCTCGACGTCGAGCGTCTGCTTGCCATCCGCCGTGATCGTCTGGCGCCATCGCAGTTGCTTGGCGTTGTCCCAGTTGCCAGGACCGCCGGCGGCCGCGAACACCTTGTCGGCGATCTCGAGGGCCTTCGCGTCGGAGCTGGCGCGATCCAAAGTAGCGGGTGCGCCGGGATAGCGTTGGTACGCCGTCCGACCACCGCAGGCCGCGAGCAGCGCGAAACACAGCAGGAAACGCTTCATGCGCGGAGTAGTGCACGAACGAATAGCGGCTGACAACTCACCGGTAGCCGCATCCCGGGCACACCGACACCACCGAGCGGCCGCAGCTCGGACACTCGTACGAGCGATCTGGCCCGGGGTCGGCACGCGGTGCCGGCGGCACCCAGTGGAACACCGGCTGGAGGTTCAACGCCTCCACCGTTTTCGGATCGTTTCGCGTCCACGTCCAGGTGTCGCCCGTGGCCTGCGCGAGCCACCACGCCTTGCATTCGGTGCAGCACGCCTCGCGCGTGTTCCCGGTTCCGATGACGCGAAAGTTGATCGCCCATTTCGGCGGATAGCTCGGCGGCATGCGCGCGCAGCGATCACAGAGTGCGAGGGTCGGGACGAGATCGCCTCGCGAGATCCACAGCTCGCCGCCTGGGTGATCGAGCAACAGGACCTCGAAGGCCAGCGGGACGAGCAGCTCGAGGATGTCGACGGGTGGGGCACTGCAGATCGCACCCGGGGCCGGCTGCTCGAACGGGCGCCCCGGCCAGCGTGCACGCGCGAGCGCTTCGGAGGTCGCGAGCCGGATCGTGGTGCGAGCCCCCTCGATCGTGCGCTCGATCTGGAAACCACCGACCTCGCAGGCGTAGTGCCAGCGCGGCTGCGCCATCAGCGCGCTCACGATCCGCCCCTCGTCCTCGTCCAGCAACACGGCGCGAGTATGCCAGCCCACTCGATCTGTCTCCTCGACCAGACGGTCGATGTTGGCCAGATATCGTGATCACGCGGACTTCCGCCCGGCCCGGCGAGTGCACATCCACCCCTCACACCCGAACCAAGGAGCCCGAGATGACGACCATCGAGACCATCGACCTCAAGAACGTGACCGGTTGGCTGTGCAGCGTGTGGCTGCAACTGCCCCAACGGTCCAGCACCCCAGCAGGCGCAGCAGCCGAGCGGCAAGCCGGCCAGCGCGAGCTGGGCGGCGAATTCCCCGTGGGCGCAAAGCGCCGCGCGCCGCTAGACGAAATTCCAGGATCTCGTCGAGGCAAGCTCGATGAATACCCGAACCGTGGCTGATAACAGCCGCGCGCTCGGGTAGACCAGTTGGATCGGAATCGGCGGCGGTTCGTAGCGCGACATCACGATGTCGAGCTCGCCGGCGCGGATCGCATCGGCAACCTGATACGACAGGACCATCGCGATGCCGCCGTCCCGCTTCGCGTGCTCGATCACCGCATCTGCACTGTTCGACGAGAACGCCGGTGCGATCGCGACCGCGTGCTCGCGATCGTCACGAAGGAATCTCCAGGCGTCGCCGATGCCCGTGAACTGCAACAGGCGATGGCGCGCGAGATCCGCCGGTTCGCGCGGGCGCTTGTGCGCGGCGAGATACGCCGGGCTGGCGACCAGCACCCGACGGGTCCGGCCGACGGTTCTGGCGTGCAGCGACGAATCGGCAAGGACGCCGATCCGGACCGCGACGTCGATCCCGTCGTCGACCAGGTTGGAGTTGCGATCGGAGAGCACGAGCTCGCCGGTGATCGCGGGGTAGGTGGCGAGGAGCTCGGCGAGCAGAGGCGCGATCTCGCGCCGTCCGAAGACGTTCGGCGCGGCCACCACGAAGCGACCCGTCGGCACGATTCGCTCGCTGCGAGCCACCGCCTCGGCCTCCGCGAGCGCGGCGAGCACGTGACGCGCGCGGTCGAGATAGCGCGCTCCCGCATCCGTCAGCGAGACCGAGCGCGTCGTGCGGTGGAGCAGGCGGAGCTCGAGGTGATCCTCGAGTGCCGCGACCAGGCGGGTCACCGCCGAGGGCGAGATCCGGAGCTTGCGAGCGGCCGGCGTGAACCCGGCGAGCTCGGCAACGGCCACGAATGCCGTCATCGCGGCAGTACGGTCCATTCGACGATTATTGCATAAAATGAAATAGTGTTCTGAGACTACCGGTCATTGTTGCTTCCTGGTCCCGGCGCCATCCTGAGGGTCATGAAGCCCTCGAGCGATGTCGCGTTCACCCCCTCGGTCAAGGCGCTCCAGGCTCGCCATGGCTCGAGGGCGGCGTACGCCAAGCTGGAAGCGCGGGGCGGCTTTCCGCAGGATCTCGACGAGGACGCGCTGTCCTTCATCGCCCAGCAGCGCAGCTGCTTTCTCGCCACGGCGAGCGCCGAGGGCCAGCCCTATATCCAGCACCGTGGTGGCCCGCCGGGGTTCTTGCACGCCGTCGATCGCCGGACGCTCGCGTTCGCCGACTTCCGCGGCAACAAGCAATTCATCAGCGTCGGCAACCTCGCGGAGAACGCGAAGGTGCACCTGTTCCTGATCGATTACGCGACGCGATCGCGCGTCAAGATCTGGGGCACCGCGAAGGTCGTCGAGCATCCCGCCGAGATCGCCGCGCTCGGGCTCGATGCCACCAACGCCGAGCGCGCGCTCGTCATCCACATCGACGCGTGGGACGAGAACTGCCCGCAACACATCCCGTTGCGGGTCGACGCAGAGGATGTCGCGCGGGTGCTCGCCGAGCGCGATGCGCGGATCGCGGAGCTCGAGCGCAGGCTCGCCGAACGCGGCTAGCGATCGCGCGGCACGACGAGTGAGTCGAACTCGACGCCGGTGGCATCGATCGCGTGAAGAATCAGCTCGTCGACCAGCACCTCGACGATCACGAAGTGGATCACCGCCTCGCTGAACGCCGTGAAGCTCGACTCTCCGACGGGGCGCGTCCCACGGCCACCGCCGCCGGTGACGACATAGGCGACGCCGTCCTGCGGGATCATTCGCTCGTAGTCGTGATCGTGACCCGAGAGCACGAGCTGCACGCCATGGCGCTCGAGCACGGGCGCGAGCTTGGTGCGCAGGCCGGTATCGGAGCCGTGCTCGCCCGACGAATACGGCGGCCGATGCATGTAGAC
>JACCYD010000592.1 GCA_013696695.1 Deltaproteobacteria bacterium
TGCATGGACGACACCGGTGCAAGCAGCCGGCCATATGACGCTCCGCGCGTATCGTGTCAGAGTGGGCCGAGCGCGTGGAGATCCACCGCCGTCGCCGTGCGCAGCCACACGAGGTACTCGGCGATCGCGTCGCGCTCGACGATCGTCAGCTCCTCGTCGAACCGCGGCATGCCGCTCATGTCGGGCGTCATGTGGATGTTCGATTTCGGGTTGCTGATGAAGCTGATGTAGTACTCGCGGCCGCCGAGCCCGGCGAGGTTCGGGCCCGCACCACCGGGCGTGCCCTCGGCGATCGAGTGGCAGTCGGTGCAGATCTCGTTGAACAGCTTCTTGCCGGTGGTCGTCTTCGCGCGATCGGCATCGCCGGCACCAGACAACGAGTAGAGGTACTCGACGAGCGCCGCCAGCTCCGCCCCCTTGAGGTCGACCGGCTTCATCGCGAGATCCTTCGGGCCATCGTCGGCGGGC
Organism: Deltaproteobacteria bacterium; assembly: GCA_013696695.1. Taxonomy (GTDB): domain Bacteria; phylum Myxococcota_A; class Polyangia; order Haliangiales; family Haliangiaceae; genus JABFXX01. Next base: position 469 of record JACCYD010000592.1, read on the forward strand.
TTGGCGCTGCCGCTGCCGGCGCTACCGCTACCCGCACCGCTGCCGCTGCCACTGCCACTGCCACTGCCACTGCCACTGCCACTGCCACTGCCACTGTCGCTGCCACCGCCGGGTGCAGGCGCGGACGGTCCCTTCGCTTCGGCGTCCTGCGCGAGCTTCGCGTCCTTCGCCAGCTTCGTGCGGCCCCAGTACAGATCGCCGCTCGGTGCGAGCAAGAACCCCTCGAGCCACGCGCGATTGCCGTGACCCGGCGCGATCAGCGGCGCCTTACGCTCCTTCGGATCGACGTGACAGCCGGCGCACTTCTGCGCGAACAACGCGCGCGCCTTGTAGAACGGCGGCGTCGCGAAAACATCTTGCGCGCCGGTGACGGGCACGCCGTGCGTCTTCGCAAGCAGGCGCGCCTTGGTGGCGAGGATCTCGGCCTGCTCGCGCCGCTTGCCGAGCTCGTCGTCACCGGCGTCGCGTTTGAACGACATCACGGTGAGCGCGCCGATCGCGGCGAACAATCCGGCGAGCGCGCCGAGCCACAGCTTGCGCGTACGAGCCTCGCGGCTCGGGCCCTTGTCGAGCATCGGCAGCATGATCAAGAACCCGCCGACGATCGCGGGCACCACGAGCGCGACGATCTTCTCGGCACTGCCCGACAGCTCGCGCAGCTCGTAGAGCCAGCGGAAGTACCACAGCGGACGCGCGTCGAACGCCTGCGAGGGATCGGCCGGCGCCATCAGTCCGACGCCGCCGTAGTAGGCGACGTGGCCGAGCAGCAACACGGTGACGACGAGCATCGCGAACGCATCGCGAACGCCTTGATCGGGCCAGCGCGGCGCGGCGGCCTTCTTGGCGACCGGCGTGGTGCCGTGGCGGCGCGCGAGCCAGATGTGCAGCACGGTCAGCAGCGCGACGATCGCCGGCAGCGCGATCACGTGAAGCGCGTAGAACCGCGTCAGCGTCAGGTTGCCGTAGTCGTTGCCGCCGAGCGCGAGATCCTTGATCACGCCGCCGACGACCGGCGTGCCTGCGGCGATGCCGAGCTCGACGCGGTTCGCCCAGTAGCCTTCTTGATCCCACCGCAGCACGTAGCCGGTGACGGCCCACGCGAGCGTGAGCAGTAGCAACAACACGCCGAGCCACCACACCAGCTCTCGCGGCTTCTTGTACGCACCCGCGACGGCGGTCTGCACGAGGTGCAAGCCGGCGACGATCACGATCGCGGCACCGCCGTGATGGTGGACGCCGCGCACCAGCCAGCCCATCGACGATTGATCCTGGATGTACGCCACCGAGGCCCACGCATCGGTGGTCGACGGGCTATAGAACGCGGAGAGCGCGGCGCCGGTGAGTCCCTCGACGAGGAACAGGAACACCAGCACCTTGCCGAACACGTACGCGAACGACGCACCGCCCTCGATCATCTGCGGCGCAGCATCGATGCCGAGCGTTGATCGCTCGCGGAAGAACTCGGAGAGCTTGCTCACACCGGCTCCGACGTCGAGCGCCCGAGCTTGTATTGCACCCAGGTCAGCTTGAGTCGGCCGTCGACGATCTCGACCGGCAGCGAATCGAGACCGCGCTCCGACGGCCCCGACAACTTCGCGCCGTCGGCACCGAACCGCGAGTCGTGGCACGGGCACAGGTAGTTGCCTTTGGCGTCGTCCCAGCCGACCGCACATCCGAGGTGCGGACAGATCGCGGACCGCGCCTCGATCTCCTTGGGATGCGCACCGGTGCGGCGGATCCACGCGGCGCCGAGCACGACATCGCGCGCCGTCGTCCACGCATCCTGGAGCACGGGCGCGATGATCTCGACCCGCGTCGGTGGCTGGCCTTTTCTGAACCCTGCTACGTCACCGACGTCGAGCGGCTCCTTCGGCGACGACACCGTCTGCTTGCCAGCCGGATCGAGCACGAGCTTGATGACGGGTGCGGCAATCACCAACCCCGCACCGCCGCCCAGCGCACACGTCGCGACCTTCAGGAACTTCCTGCGATCCGGCGCATCAGCCATGCGTGACGGTAACACCGTCTCGGTGGCGGAATGCTTTACGTGCCGATCGAACGATCGGCATCACCCCATCGTGCGCTCTTCGCGCTCCTGGTCTTCCTTGCACTTGATGCAGAGTGAAGTCTCCGGGCGCGCCTCGAGACGCTTCTTGCCGATCGGCTCCTCGCAGATCTCGCAGACGCCAAAGGTGCCTTCGTCGATCTTCTTCAGTGCGAGGGCGAGCTTCGACAACAGATTCTTCTCGCGGCCGCGGAGGCGGAACTCGAACGATTGGATGTACTCGCTCGACGCGAGGTCCATCTCGTCGGGCAGATCGTTCGTATCGAGGGTCATCCCCTCGGAGAGCATCAGGCGAGCGCGTTCGAGCACCTGCTTCCGCTTGTCTTCGAGCTGCTCTTGAAACTTCTTCAGCTCTTTCTTCGTCAGTGCCTTCGATTGCGTCGCTGTGGTCGTGGTCACGGGTCCCCCTCGAAACGGGTGCGGAAGGCTCTAAATGAAGCGCCAGAGGATAGTGATCCACCCTCGTGCTGACAACCCCTCCAACCGGATCTGCTCCACTCTTACACCTGCCGATGCCTTGACACCGTGTAGGTGGTCCTCGAAACTAGCTGGCGATGGCCGGCTCCGATAAACGCAAGCAGTCCCTGTATTTTCCTGAAGACATGCTGAAGGAAATCCAAGACGAAGCGACCAGGCAGGACCGGTCCCTGTCGTGGATCGTTCAAAAAGCGTGGAAGATCGCACGCAAGGAAATCATGAAGTACCCGTCGGTGAACGAGTTTCCCGGCGAAGAAGACGAGAAGGAAATCGCGTAAGCAAGCGCGGCCTTTTCTCGTCACTTGATTCACCGCTAAATTTGTTCGCATGCAGACGGCGTGGGGATATGCCGTCGCACCGAGTGATGGCAGCCCACTCTTCTACGAATCGTGGGGAGAGCGTGGTTCGCGCACGCCCGTCCTTCTCTGCGACGGTATTGGTTGCGACGGCTACGTCTGGCGCTACCTGAAGACCGATCTCGAGCAGCGCTTCGGGCTGCATCCTCATTATCGAGGACACGGGCGCACCGCGCCGCCGCGCGATCCGCAGCGCGTCAGCATCGAGGACCTCGCAGATGATGTGGCATGCGTGCTCGACGATGCACTCGTCGATCGCGCCGTGCTCGTCGGCCATTCGATGGGCGTGCAGGTCGCGCTCGAGACCTATCGACGCCACGCCGATCGGGTCGCCGGGCTGGTCCTCGTCTGTGGCGCGCCGTCTCATCCATTGAAGACGTTTCGTGGCTCGGCGGCGCTCGAGGACGTCTTGCCGACGATCCAGCGCTGGATTCATCGCGTCCCGAACGTGATCAACCGCGTCACCCGCTTCGTCCTGCCCACTCGGCTAGCGTACGAGGTCGCGAGTCGGCTCGAGATCCGACGCGAGCTCGTCGAGCCGGCCGACTTCATGCCCTACCTCGAGGGGATGGCTCGCATCGACTCGAGGTTGTTCATCGCGATGCTATCGGCGGCGGGTCAGCATTCCGCAGATGATCTGTTGCCGACCATCGCCGTACCGTCGTTGGTGGTCGCCGGGGGCAGAGATGGCTTCACGCCACCCGACCGAAGTCGTGCGATGGCGGAGGCCATCCCGGGAGCCGAGCTACTCGAGATTCCCAACGCGTCTCACACCGCGCCGATCGAACGACCGCACCTGGTTGACTGGACGATCCGAGATTTCCTCCGTCGACGAGTCGATGCCGCCGTCGAAGAAAACAGTGCGCCGGTGAAAGTGCAGTGATACGCTCCCGCATCTGTTCGTGGGGACAGTTGAACCCTGCTCGGCTTCTGGTTGAGGCCGATTCGGGTTAGCTCTCAGTTACCCTGAACAAATCGTAAGGTTTCGCGCGGAATTTCATCGCTTTTCAAAAAGTGATCGGGCAAGGTCGCGGTCCATCGCAGCGCCACCTTGTGGGGGAAAAACACGGTTCTCGCTGCGAACCAGGACAAAAAAGCCATGGAAACCGACAAGTCAATGACACGCCCTGTCCTCCGTCGGCTCGATGACGACAACGACGGCTTGGTCGCTCTGCCTCCCATTCCGCTGGTCCGCCAGCGCCTGCGTGCTTCGGTGAAAGATTTCTCCGTCTCGCAGCCGGGTCGCCGTGCCGCCTGTCTCGCCGCTGTCTGGATCGCAGCCACCGGATGTGAAGCTGACCTCAATCATTACGACCATGAGGAAGCGCTCCGCACGTATCGCCTGATCGAGTCGGAGCTCCGCGCCGAGCTCCGAATCTCGCTCGGTCGCGCGATCACCAACGAGCCGCATGCAGCCACTCGCAACACGATGATCAGCATGCTCGAGCACCTCGAAGAGCTCGAAGCCGCTGCTGTTGCGCCGCGCCCCGCGCGCCGCCGCCGTCGTCGCTAACGCGACGACGCGCTTTCACTCGCTGTATGGCGCGTTAGCGACCGTACAGTAGTGAAAGCCAGAAGCGCGGTCACCGGTCGGTGATCGTAGCCGCGCTTTTGACCGCGTTTCGTACAGACGTTGTATCGCCGGGTCGCTTCGACTCGTCACCTTGCTCATCGCGAGAGCAAGATCTTCAACACGCCCGGCTTCGCGGCGTCGCGCATCGCGTCTTCGGCGTGATCGAGCGACACCACGTCGCTGATCAGGCGCGAGAGATCGACACTCCCGCTAGCGAGCAGCTGAAGCGCCGGTGCAAACCGGCCGCATCGCGATCCTACGACCGAGATCTCGTCGACCACGATCCGCGCGGCGTCGACCGGCGTCGCACCGTGAAACGTCGACTTGAGGACGAGCGTGCCCTGCGGTCGGAGGAGATCGAGGGCGAGCGCGAAGCCATCCGCACTCCCGGACGCTTCGATCACGACGTCGAGCTTTCCGCTCCGGACGCTCGTGCGCCGGCGTGCCTCGTCGATGGAGATCCCTTCAACCGGCGCGAGTGCCAATTTGTCCGGATGCTTGCCCACCAGGATCGGCTGGCGCGGCGCGAGCGCCATCGCGATCAGGAGTCCGAGCTTGCCGTCACCGATGATCGCGATCCGGCATCCGGCCGGGATCGGACAGCGCTCGAGCACGCCGAGCGCCGCTGCGAGCGGCTCGACGAACACCGCCTGGAGATCGGACACGCCGTCGGGCACCGCGATCAGGTTGCGCGGCGGGAGTCGGAGGAGATCTGCATGCGCGCCGTCGCGGCCGACGATCCCGAGCACCGTCCGGGTCGGGCAATGTCGCGAATCGCCAGTCGCGCACAGCGCGCAGGTTCCGCAGCCGGCGTTGATCTCGCCGACGACGCGCGTCCCAACCGCCAGCGTTGAAGCGCCGCCCCCCGACTCGAGTGAGCCTATCGGCGACGCGGCCACTGACTCGATCACGCCGACGAACTCGTGACCGAGCGTGCCGCGAAATCCCATGTAGCCGCGCGCGAGCTCGAGGTCGGTGTTGCAGATGCCCGACATCGTGATGCGAACGAGCGCTTCGCCGGTTGTTTCGGGGCTCGCCGTCTCGACGAGAGAAGCCCCATCGTCCACAACACGCAGCGCTCGCATCGCGTTCGAGTATCACGCGCCTCCGCCGAGGGATCACGAGCTACCCCCATCATCCGCGTAGTGACGGCGTGGTCCACAATGTAATGACGTCAGATGTAATGACGGCGTAGACCACGGCGTACCGACGCGTCGGCGACGACCGTTGAAGAACCGCGGGCGAAGCCGATGCCGATGCCGATGCCGATGCCGATGCCGATGCCGATGCCGATGCCGATGCCGATGCCGATGCCGACGCAATGATGTTTGTCCTGTCCGGCCGACCGGCGGACGCGCGGTCCAGCCCGCGGACAACACGCGCATCAACCACGCGGAATCTGTTGTCGCGCGCGACGGCACCGAGCTTGCTGCAGGACGCGACCACTATGGCCGCAGTTCCTTCGCCTCGATTAACTCTCTCTCGATCGTTATCCGCAGACGGACCAGCCGCAGTGCCGGCACAACCTGCAGGAGGTCTGCACCACGAGGAGCGATCCGCACTCGGGGCAGCTCGGGGCGGCAGCGACGACCGCCTGCTTCGTCCCGGTGACGAGCACCTGTCCCTCGCGGCTGGTGTCTCGGTAGACGGTGATTCCTTTGCAGCCAAGCTCGTACGAGAGCTGGTACGCAGCTTTCACATCCGCCGGCGTGGCGGTCTTGGGGAGGTTGATGGTCTTGCTGACCGCGGCATGCACGCGCCGTTGAAACACGGCCTGCATCCGAACGTGGATGGCCACCTCGATCTCGTGGGCCGTCGGGAACGCTCGCTGGACTTCGGGGGGCACGTCGCTCCGGCCGCGCACGCCGCCGTGCTCGGCGATGCCCTCGAACAACGCGGGGGAGGCGAAGCCGCGCTCCTTCGCGATCCGCTCGAACGCCGGATTCACTTCGGTGAGCTCTGCACCGTCGAGGACGTTCCGTCGATACGCGAGCGCGTAGAGCGGCTCGATGCCGGAGCTCGATCCAGCGATGATGCTGATCGTTCCAGTGGGAGCGATGGTGGTCGTGGTCGCATTACGGAGCGGTCGCTGCCCTGCTTCGTCCCACCGCGAGCCGGCCCAGGTCGGGAAGGCACCGCGCTTCTCGGCGAGCGCGCGCGAGGCCGCCAGCGACTCGTCTTCGAGAAAGCTCGCGAGCCGATCGGCGAGCGCGAGCGCTTCCTCGGAGTCGTACGGCCGGCCCATCGCGGCGAGGGCGTCGGCCCAGCCCATGATGCCGAGCCCGATCTTGCGGGTGGCCTTGGTGGCCTTCTCGATCTCGGGGAGCGGGTAGCGGTTCGCGTCGATGACGTTGTCGAGGAAGCGGACGGCGTCGTGGATGGTCTTCCGCAGCCGCTCCCAGTCGAGCATGCCGTTCGTCACGAACTTCCCGACGTCGATGCTGCCGAGCGTGCAGCTCTCGAACGGGAGCAACGGCTGCTCGCCGCAGGGATTTGTCGCCTCGATCTTTCCGAGTCCCGGCGTTGGATGGAGCTCGTTGACGCGGTCGATGAACACCATCCCCGGATCGCCCACCGCCCATGCAGCATTGGCGATCGCGTCGAGCACTTTGCGCGCGTCGAGCTTTCCACTGACGGCGCCACTCCGCGGGTTTACGAGATCGAAGGTGGTCCCGTTGCGGACCGCGGTCATGAACGCGTCGGTGATCGCGACCGACAGGTTGAAGTTCCGCATCCGCTGCGGATCGAGCTTGATCGCGATGAACTCGAGGATGTCCGGGTGGTCGACGCGCAGCATGCCCATGTTGGCGCCGCGCCGCGTACCACCCTGTTTGATCGCCTCGGTGGCGACATCGAACACCTGCATCAGCGACACCGGACCGGAGGCGGTGCCGCCGGTCGAGGCGACGAGGTCGCCAGCGGGTCGAAGCCGCGAGAACGAGAAGCCGGTGCCACCGCCGGTCTTCTGGATCTCGGCGGCCCACCGCACGGCTTCGAAGACGCCGGTGGTGGAGTCTTCGACGGGGACGACGAAGCACGCCGCCAGCTGACCGAGTGGGCGGCCGGCATTCATGAGGGTCGGCGAGTTCGGCAGGAACTCGAGGTCCGCCATCATCCGCTCGAAAGCCGCGCGGATCGTGGCGAGCTCCTCGGTGGAAGTGCCGTACCGGCCCTCGACGTTGGAGACATGACGCGCGACCCGGCGGAACAGCTCCTCCGGCGTCTCCACGACCACGCCGCCCTCGCGCGCGAGGTAGCGCGCACGAAGCACCGCGAGCGCATTGTCGGTGAGCGTCGCCGCCATCTGCGGACCATACGTTCCGCTGCGAGGTGGCGCAACCGCCCGAGACGAGGGCTCGCCTGGGCAATTGTCGTCGCACTTGGGCTACTGCTGCTGGCCGCAACCCGGGTCGAGGCAGCGCCTGCGACTTCGCTGCCCGCTGGACGCGCCGGCGACGAAGTCGATGTGG
>JACCYD010000646.1 GCA_013696695.1 Deltaproteobacteria bacterium
ACGCGCGCAACATGGCTCGCGTCGGCGCCGCGGCCGGGTCTCCGCACAGCACGATCTCGCGCGGTCCCACAGTCAGCCAATCGACGGCCAAGAGCAGCGTGCTGAAGGCTTGCGGGAAGCGGTTCACGAGGCCGCCCAGAGAGCGGATCGTGCGTTCGGCGCGTTCGGCCAGGTCGAGAGCGAGCGATCGGCATCGCGCACGATCGGCTTCCTTGGCGTGTTCGTCGTCGCGGGCATCTTCCTGCTGCTGTTCCTGTCGTTCCGGTCGACGCGCAACGCGTTGCTGATCATGGTCAACCTCCCGCTTGCCTTGATCGGTGGCGTGGTCGCGGTGTTCTTCGGCAGCGGCGTCCTGAGCATCGCCTCGCTCGTCGGCTTCATCACGCTGTTCGGGATCGCGACGCGCAACGGGATCATGATGGTCTCGCACTACGAGCATTTGCGAACGCACGAGGGCGCATCGTTCGACGAGGCCGTCGTTCGCGGCTCGATCGAGCGGCTGTCGCCGGTTCTGATGACCGCACTGTGCGCGGGCCTCGCGCTGATCCCGCTCGTGATCGCCGGTGGTGAGACGGGGAACGAGCTGCAGGCGCCGATGGGTGTGGTCATCCTCGGTGGACTGCTGTCGGCCACGGCGCTGAATATGCTCGTCGTGCCGGCGCTGTATGCGCGATTCGCGCGACCACGTACGGACCTGGCAGCCACGCGCGAGCCTGTGTAGAGGAGAGCAGACGGCATCGCAATCCGGCGAGCTTGACGTCCGCGGTGAAGCAGCACGGACATGAAACGGTTCGCAACACAGCGACATCCGTGCACTGCTTCATTCGATACCGTGGGCCCATCGCGGTTGCTGCTGCAGCGGGCGATGTAGTGGCACTCAACTTGGAGGGGAGCGCCCGCATGTTCGAGACGTGGATGTTTGCCTTGCTCGGTGGTGTCTTGATCGGGGGCGCGAGCTCGCTGCTACTGCTGACGCACGGCCGCATCGCGGGCGTCAGCGGAATCATCGCATCCGCGCTCTCGGCGGACCGCAGCGGCCGCGCGTGGCGCCTCGCGTTCCTCGGCGGTCTCGCGCTGACGGGGCTGGTGGCATCGGTGGTGGCACCCCGTGCGGTCGGTTCGCCGGGGGCGTCGATGTCGCTGGTGGCCATCGCCGGTCTCCTCGTCGGTTACGGAACGAGGACCGGCGGCGGTTGCACGAGCGGACACGGTGTCTGCGGACTGTCTCGGCTGTCGTCGCGGTCCATCGTGGCCGTCGCGACGTTCATGTCGACCGGCGCGCTGACCGTGTGGCTCATGAGGTCGGCGTGAGCGCGGTCGTGTGCGGCCGACGCTGCCGCGTGATGTCGCTCGTGCTCGCCGCTGTGGCAGGATCGGTGTTCGGCGTCGGGCTGCTGCTTGCCGGCATGACGGATCCCGCGCGCGTCGTCGGTTTCCTCGACGTGACGGGTTCGTGGGATCCGAGCCTCGCGTTCGTGATGGCCGGCGCGGTCGCGGTCTATGCGCTGGCATTCCGATGGATCCAGAGATCCCGGCCGGATCCGTGGTTCGACGTGATGTTTCATCTGCCCTCGCGCCGCGACATCGACCGTCCGCTCGTGATCGGTGCCGCGATCTTCGGCATCGGCTGGGGACTCGGTGGTCTCTGTCCCGGTCCAGCGGTCGTGGCGGCGTTCGCTGGCAACTCCGCGGCGCTGGTGTTCGTCGCGACCATGCTGGTCGGGATGGTCCTCGAGCGCTGGTTGAAGCGTTGAGAGACCGAACGCATCTCCCGTGACGTTTCGTTTCGTTTCACAGCCCGCGTCGCTAGGCCGCAGCTTGCGGCGCGGTCGTTGGCATCTGTCGTGAACCACCGGAAGGCGTGCTCGCTCTCACCCTCGCGCTGTCGATCCTGATCGGGATTTCGCTCGGGTTGCTCGGCGGCGGAGGTTCGATCCTCACGGTCCCCATCCTGAGCTATGTCGCGGGCATGCCTCCCAAGGCCGCGATCGTCTCGTCGCTCGTCGTCGTGGCGATCACGAGCGCGGTCGGTGTCATCCCCCATGCGCGCGCAGGCAGGGTGATGTGGCGAACCGGCGTGTGGTTTGGCGGGGCCGGGATGGTGGGTGCGTTCGTCGGCGGCCGGGTGTCGATGCTGTTCTCCGCATGCGCGTTGATGATCGCGTTCGGCGTGATGATGGTCGTCACCGCGGTCGAGATGCTTCGTCGGGTGTCGCAGCGTCCGCAGCCACGTGTGGCGTGCGAGACCAAGCTCGTGCCCGCACTCGTGCAAGGCTTCGTCATCGGGACCGTCACCGGACTCCTCGGGGTTGGCGGCGGCTTCA
>JACCYD010000685.1 GCA_013696695.1 Deltaproteobacteria bacterium
CTTCAAGCGCGGATGCAGATCGCGCGACAGCAGCAGCGGCGAGGTCAGGTTAAGCGCGATCAGCTTCTCGACCGTCGCGTCGTCGTACGACACCAGCGGCCCGCGAATGTTGGTGCCCGCGTTGTGCACGAGCACGTGCAGCGGCCCGGTGATGGCCTCGACGATCCGCGTGCGATCCGCAGCCACCGTCACGTCACCGAACACGACCTCGTGTGGAAACGACGGTTCCACCGAGCGCGCCACGGCGATCACCTTCGCGCCGAGCGCGGCAAGCTCGTCGGCGATCGCGCGCCCGATGCCGCGCGTACCGCCGGTCACCAGCGCAGTCTTACCGTCGAGACGCCAGCTGCTCATGGCGCGAGCATGGCGATCTCGCGATCGTCGATCAATACGGCGCGCCGAGATCTGGTCGTGCACGAGGTCACTGCTTGAGCCGCTCGAGCGGCTAGCTCGCCAAGCGCCTGCAGCCACCAACTCCTGAGCGGGGTTAGCTTGCCCGCAGCGATGGCCGATGAAGATCGTCTGGAATCTCGCCGAGCACGAGAGCGATCGCCTCGTCGCGCGGCATTCGAGCCTGCAGCTTCTCGAGGAACGCCTCGAGTCGCGCGACGGTGATCGCGCTGATCGACGCACCCGCCGTGACCAGCCCAAAGAACGCGAACAGGCTCATCTGGTCATGACTCAGCCGAGCGAGCTCGACGCGGGTCAGCCCGTACGCATCGAGCTCGCGCATCAACGTCGTGAGGAGATGCACGTCGTAACTGGAGTGCGTTGCAACGCGCGGCTGCTCGGCGACTGCGACCGCGTCACACGTGCTGCGCTCGATCACGATCCTCGTGCCTTGCCGCGACATATGGAGTGGCGTCTCGAGGCCGATTCCGAGTTGTCGGCGTATGGATGCGTCGATCACGATGGCCATGCCGTTGCCGAACTTGAACAACGTCTTGTGCATTCCCCGCGAATATCAGCCCAGCCTGACATTCGCGCGCCCGTCGCAGTGGGTGACCTGTCCGGCATGCGGACAGTAGCCAACGTTCACCGTCGCAGTTTTGGTCGGGTGTCAGTGCACTGATAAATCAACATGGCCGAACGCGAGATGTATATACCGTATATACGCACCCGTTCACGGGTGGAGTCCGACTGCACTCGGCATGATGGGATCGCGTCCGGAGATCGAGCGTGATCTCCGTGAACGGGTACTTCGTTCTCCTTGGGTTCGGCCGGCAGATCCGGACTCCACCCCGTGAACGCGTACGTATATACGGTATATACGGATTGGCCTAGAGGACCCATTCCGGTCGTTCGCCAGTAGCGGCGCGCGGCCCGTCCGCACGTCCCATCGGTTGACATCGATGCGCGCGCGGGATCGACAGCGCCACCGTACACGAGCGCGACGAGACAGGACGAACCCGACGTGATCGCTTGAAGCGTCAGCCTCGCGACAGCCGAGCTGGCTCGAGGGCCAGCGGGATATTCCTCGTCGCTAGCCGAAGCGCTGCGCGTGCCACGCGGGCAGCGCGGCCAGCGACGTCATCACGACGTCGGCATGCGAGAGCCTGTCCGCCGGATCCGCGCCGGTCGTCACCGCGACGACGGTCGCGTTGCAGGCGCGCGCCGCCGCGATGTCGTGGATCGTGTCGCCGACGACGATCACCTCACCGGTCGCACCGCGCGCGCGGCCGCGCTCGATCGCGCGCGCGACCAGCTCGGCACGCACCGCGGAGTCGCACCCGTAGCCACCGATGGCGGTGTCGATCGGCTCGAACCACGCCGTCAGCTTCGCGGCCTCGAGCTTCTCGTGCGCTCCGCGGCGAATGTTCCCGGTCGCCACGCCGAGCGCGACGCTCGGCAGCTTCGAGAGTGAGGTGAGGGCGTCGGTGACGCCGTCGATCACGATCACGCCGTTGGTGGCGAGCAGCGATCGCAATCGCGGAATGTACGCGTCGAGGAACGCGTCGATCTCGGCGGACGTCGCGCGGCGACCCATCCGCGCGCGGAAGATCTCGTCGACGAGCTGCGGATCCGTCTTGCCGCCGTAGCTGATGCCTTCGCTGGCATTCACGAGCGCGTGGAGCTCGGTGAACACCGCATCGAAGGCCTCGCGACCCGAGCCGTGCGCGTGGAGCAACGTCCCGTCGATATCGAACAGATAGAGGATCAAGGGCGTGGACGGTCGGGATTCTTGAGCTTCGCCTTGTTCCACTTGGTGGGGTTGGCGTCGCGCCAGCGGCGCCCGACGTCGAGGATGCCGTCGAAGGTGTCGCGCATCGCCCACGCTCTGAGCTTCCACGACTTCGACGCTTCGGCCTTGTCGGTGCCCTTGTAGTCCATCGTCGAGACCCGAACGAGACCGTCGCCGAAGGCCATCTTGACGCCCTTGCACGGCGGCGATTGCTCGAGCTTGATCGCCAGGCCTTCGTAGATCCGGAAGCAGGCCTCGATATCGCCCTTGTTGTAGAGCGGCGCGCCGATTCCGATCGCGTCCCAGATCTGGTTCTCGACGTCGACGACCTGATCGCCGTTGCAGCCGTCGAGCAGCTTCGTCGTGTGATCGGGGACCTTGCGCTCGATCGCCACGCGATCGGCGGGCGCCGGTGCGTCATCGTCCTTTGTCTTCTGCGCGAACTCGTCCATCGTCATCCGCTCGGGGCGCGCGACGATCGACTTCAAGTAGTTGGTGGGGATCGCGAGGTTGATGTTCTGACCCGCCGTGATGATCGCCGTGGTCACGCCGACGACCTCGCCCGACTGGTTGAACAGCGGCCCGCCGCTCGAGCCCTGCGAGATCGGCGCGGAGATCTGGAGCAGCGTGAGCTCGCCCGGGCAGCTCGGGTTCTTGCTCGCGACGTCCTGCTTCGAGCAGACCTCGCGGACCGAGCTGATCAGGCCCTCCGACACGGTGTTCTCGAACACGCCGAGCGGGTTGCCGATCGTGATCACCTGATCACCGGCCGACATCTGATCCGAATCACCGAGCCGCACCGTCGGCAGCGCCTTCGCGGGCTGGATCTGGAGCACCGCGAGGTCGCGCCCCGGATCGATGCCGACGACGTTGATCACCGTGTAGAC
>JACCYD010000686.1 GCA_013696695.1 Deltaproteobacteria bacterium
CTCTACACGGGACTCGATCTCCATGCCAACTTCTAGCGCCACCGCGGTCGAGATGCAGCTCGCCAAGCCCGAGCTGCCGATCGTCGACGGCAAGCTCCTCAAGTGGATCGTGATCGTCGGCTGTGCCGTTCCCGGCGTGCTGCTGATCTGGGACGCGTATCGCAATCAGCTCGGCGTCAACGACATCAATTTCGCGATCCGGTCGACCGGCATGCTCGGCCTGGTGTTCATGACGCTGTCGCTCGTGATCACGCCGATCCGGCGGCTCACCGGGTGGAACGCGATCCTCGGCGTCCGCCGCAACCTCGGCGTCTACGGCTTCCTCTACATCGCCGCGCACTTCACGATCTTCTTCGTCTTCGATCGCGACGGTAGCGTGTCGAGCACGCTCAACGAGGTCGTCGAGCGCGTCTATCTGTGGTTCGGCACCGCGTCGCTCGTGATCATGATCCCGCTCGCGATCACGTCGTTCGATCTGATGATCACGAAGCTCGGGCCGAAGCGGTGGAAGCTGCTGCATCGCCTCGCGTACGTCGCGGTGCTCGCGGGCATGATCCACTACTACCTGCTGCTCAAAGCCGACAAGTTCAACGCCTACGTTTTCTTCGGCACGTTCAGCGCCCTGATGCTCTATCGCATCGTCCGCCACTACTTCGATCTGCACGCCGAGATCGCTGCGGCGAAGGAGAAGCTGTCGGCTGCGAAGAAGACCGTGAAGGGCGCGAACCGGAAGAAGTTCTGGTCGGGCGAGCTCAAGGTCGCGCGGATCTTCGACGAGACGCACAACATCAAGACGTTCCGCATGGTGCCCAAGGACGGTGGCGCGTTACCGTTCGAGTCGCACGCGGGTCAGTACATCAACCTGATGCTGACGATCGACGGCAAGCGGGTGAACCGCTCGTACACGATCTCGTCGTCGCCGACGCGCAATCACTACGTCGAGATCTCGGTGAAGCGCGACGGGCTCGCGTCGAAGTATCTCCACGCGCAGATCAAGGAAGGCGACATCCTCAAGGTCGGCGCCGCGGCCGGTAAGTTCTACTTCGTCGGCGACGAATCGCAGCGCGTGATCCTGGTCGCCGGTGGCGTCGGCATCACGCCGATGATGGCGGTGATTCGCTCGCTCACCGATCGGTGCTGGACCGGCGACATCTATCTGATCTTCGCGGTCAAGAAGCGCGAGGACGTCGCCTACGAGCGCGAGCTCGAGTACCTCGCGGCGCGCTACCCGAACCTCCATGTCCTGATCACGCTGACCGGCGACACCGAGGCGAAGGCCGGAGGAGGAAGCGGCATCTGGCACGGGACGACCGGGCGGATCTCCAAGGAGATGGTCGAGAAGTTCGTGCCCGGTCCCTACAAGGATCGCGTGATGCTGTGCGGCCCCGAGCCACAGATGCAGGCCGCGCGGAAGGTCTTCGTCGAGGACATCGGCGTCCCGAACGAGCTGGTGCACGAGGAGGCGTTCGTGTCGCCGCCCGCGCCGAAGGACGAGGCCGCCGCCGATGCCGCGATGATGGCGCCGGCGCTCGAGGCCGCGGATGCGGCGGGCGAGGTGGTCGTCTACTTCAAGCGCAGCGACAAGAAGGTCGAGACCATCGGCCTCACGGTGCTCGAGGCCGCCGAGGACAACGAGATCGCGATCCCGTTCGAGTGCCGGTCCGGCATCTGCGGTCAGTGCAAGTGCAAGCTAGTCTCGGGTCGCGTCGTCATGGAATCGCAGGACGCGCTGACCGCCTCCGACAAGGCCAAGGGCCTGATCCTCGCGTGCCAGGCACGCCCGACCCAGAACTGCGAGATCGAAGCATGATGAGCACCATCAAGGTATCGGCAGCTTGTGTTGCGACGGCGCTGCTCGGAAGCTGCAATCCGAAGGGTGACATGGAGCAGCAGTGTCACGATGCGGTCGAGCACTGGCGGACGGTGTCGACGATGCCGATGCGCGAGGGCGACGTCAAAATGTTCATGGGCGCCTGCCTGATGTGGAAGTCGGCGACGGTCGATTGCATCAAAGCGAGCAAGAACGACGACGACATCAAGAAGTGTCGCGACATGGAGAAGTGACGCGCGCTACGGCGTGAACAGCTTCCCGACCGCGGACTTGAGCAGCACGAGCTCGTCGGGGGTCAGGAAGCTCATCGTCGCCGCGTTGTCGACGGTGGTCACCCGCACGCAGGCGCGGCCATCGACGGTGGTCAGCTGGGCGCGCGAGGCCATCCGGATCCTGAGCGCGAGCTCGTCGAGCCGGCGATCACCGAGCGAGGGCGGCGC
>JACCYD010000218.1 GCA_013696695.1 Deltaproteobacteria bacterium
ACGAACGTGACGTCGAGCGCCGGGAACCAGCTGGTGACCGCATCGCGGACCATGTGCTCGAGATAGCCGGTGCCGATCACGAACTGGTCGAAGCCGCAGCGGAGCAGACTCGTCATCGTGCGACGAAGGATGGGAACGCCACCGACGGGCAAGAGCGTCTTCGGGGTGTCGTCGGAATAAGGACGAAGCCGCGTCGCACAACCCGCGGCAAGGATGACGGCTTTCACGAACCCCCCTTCATGCAAACGTGGTGCTCGTTACGCTTCAAGTACTTGGAACTACGATCTGTTCAACTTTCACCAGGTCGACCTCTGGAGCTGCTCCGATCCGACCAAATCCTGTCACCACAGTGACATCGGCGCGATTCGTAGCCGTCGACAACAGCGCAAGATCTCCGCGGCATATACAAGTATCGCGTGGCGCTGGACGCGATCGTGCTCGCCGATGCCGACGTTGCTCGCGTCAAGATTGCCGGGCTGTCCGCTCGCGATCGCGCCGCGCGCATCGCACAGCGCCTCGGTGCACGCACGCTGGTGATCACCGATGCCGCGGATCGCGCGCAGCTCACCGCATGGCGCGGGGGGCGCGACGTCCCGGTGCTCGTGATCCGCGCCGATCAGCTCGTGCACACGCCACTTGTCGCGCCGCTGATCGCCGCTCCCGAAGCGCCGCTCGCGATCGCGGTCGGTCCCGACAACGACTACGGTGGCGCTTTCCTCGCACGCGGTGAAGCCGCGACCCGCGCCGTCGAAGCGCTCGCTCGCGGCGAATCCGATGTCGCGATCGCGGCCACTGCCGACGTCCGCGTTCCGCACGGCGAGATCGCGCGCCATCCGATCGCCACTGCCGAGGATCAGCGCGGCGCACAGGCGTTGCTGTTCAGGCTCCTGATCAAGCCGCAGGACAACGTGATCACGCGCTACCTGTTCCGGCCGATCTCGTCGCGGATCAGCCGGCTGCTGGTGCACCTGCCTATCACGGCGACGCAGGTGTCGATCGTCGTCGCGATCCTGGTCGCGCTCGGCTGCTGGATGACGCTGTCGCCGCGCACCGAGATGATGATCGGTGGCGCGCTCGTGATCCTGTTCGCGACGTACCTCGATTGCTGCGACGGTGAGATCGCGCGCATCAAGCTGCAGGCGTCGACGTTCGGCGCGTGGCTCGACACCATCGTCGACGAGCTGAGCTCGATCGGATACATGCTCGCGATCGGCTGGCACTGCCATCTGGTGTACGGGCCGAACTACTTCGGCGACCTCGGGTTCGATCCGTGGATCGCCTCGATCTGGATCGGCCTCGCCATCTACCTGTGGTGCCTGTTCGGCATCTACTACAACATCATCGTCGGCGTCGGCTCCGCGAACTCGCAGGACTACGTGCAGCACTTCATCATCGTGCCGGGCTCGCGTCCGGGCTCTGTGCGTCTCGCACCGAAGCCCCCGAAGGAACGCAACTGGCCGCGGTGGGCGAAGCCGATCATCGACTTTCTCCCGAACATCGTGCGCCGCGACTTCATCGTCTGGCTCGCGGCGAGTTACGCCGTCTTCAACGTGCCCCACCTCTCGTTCGCGACCCACGTGTTGGGTGGTGTGGTCTCGGGCGCCATGATCATGATCAGCTTCTTTCACCTGCGGGCGGTCCGCCGCGCGGCTCGGAAGCAGGGCGTGCTCGAGCCCCCGAAAAGGTAGATCCGATGTTCCGACGGTCGAGATCTACGACTGCTGGGGCGACGGCGAGCAGGGCGCGCTTCGCGCGGTTCGCGCCGAGCTGGCGACGGATAGCTCAGTGCCTGTGAGTGACGGCAAACGATCCTTGACGATTCCAGGGGTTGCCCGCTAAGCGAGGATGCTGGTTTGGTCCGCTCGCACCAGGTGGTGCAACCTGAGCGCCGCCGCGCTCGTATGAAGCGTATGGTCAACCTCGCCGTGGCGCCCGACATCCGAGGATCAGCTGTCGGGCAGGCTATGGTTGCTGGGGCACCCGAGACCGCGGTCTAGGTTTTAGATGCGAATCGCACCACTCCTCGTGTTCGTGTTCGTGATCGCATGCAACAGCAGCGAACGGCCGACGCCCACCGAGACGGTGTGTCCGGACCCGGATCCGAACACGGTCACGTACGACAACTTCGGTCAGGTGTTCATGGCCGACTATTGCCTGACCTGTCACCTCAGCACGCTGCCGCGTTCGCAGCGTAACGGCGCGCCGCTGTTCCACGACTTCGACGATCTGCTCGGCATCATCCAGGTCAGCGGCCACATCGACGAGCAAGCCGGGATCGGACCCGCGGCCTCGAATCACTTCATGCCGCCCTCGCGGTGTCCCTCGGTGGTCGGTGGCCCGCTGGACATCGATTGTCCTCGACCCACTGACGACGAACGTCGCCAGCTCGCCGAGTGGATCGCGTGCGAAGTCGATCGGCCACACAGCTTTTGAACGCTCGGCAAGTTTGCGACTTGTCCGAGTCATGACCGCTCCGCGCACAGTGCAGCGCCATGACACGCTGCAACCGCGGGCATGCACCGCGATCGTCATGTAACGCCGCACGCAGGATCTGTACGTGCCGCGCGCCGAGGGCACGGCACCCGACGACAAAATGCAGAGTTGCGTTGGTTCGCGGCTTGCTGACGTCATGAGGCGGAGGCCTACAATGAGAGCTTTTCTTCTGGGAGCCGCGATCCTCGCGCTCGGCGCATGCAGCGACAGCAACACTGACCCGACGGATCCCACGGATCCGACCGACCCCACGGATCCGACGGATCCGACCGATCCGACGGACCCCACGGACCCGACGGATCCCCCGACGCAAGACGAGATCCTGCGCGACAACGACGAGGTCGCCTCGATCCTGGCGGCCCACCTCCGCGCGGAGTTCCCGGTTCAGCTCATTGCAGCCGACCTCTCCAAGGGCATCTATCCCGAAGGCTTCACGCTGACGGGCACCGGCGAATCCGGGCTCGAGTACAGCGGCGTCGGCGCGGTGGGCGGGCTGAGCTTCGAGTTCAGCTACTTCTGCCATGGCGATCCGACCCCGGGCGATCCACTGGTTCCGTGCGACGGCCTCGCGCATCACTCGCACTTCACGTTGACGCTCAGCGGCTCGCAGTCGATGGCAACGATTTCGATGGACGGCATCGATCGGCTCTCCGACTGGGAGATCCGCGACATCGCGCTCGACAAGGCGCGCTTCCGCGGTCCGGACGAGCTGTCGCTGAGCACCGCGGTGACCACCAACGGTGAGCTGGCCAGCTACGGCCTGCAGGCCACCGCGGCATACGATCAGGTTCGCTACCTGGCGAACCAGACGATCCCCACGTTCGGCACGATCAACTTCACGCTGAACGTCGACCGCGTCCGTGGTGACGACAACCGCGTGTTCACCTCGACCGCGCTGCTGACGTACGGTGGTAACGCCGCGCCGACGACCCTCGTGATCGACGGCAGCGTGACGTACAACATCGACATGGCCGCGGGCACTGCGACCCGGCTGTAGTCGAGAGAGCGGCCCGATCGCCGTACGACTACTGGATCCGCTTGATGATGTGGAATCCGTAGTCGCTCTGGCATACGCCGACCTCGTCGATCTTGAGCCGCAGCGCGAGCTGACGGAACTCGATCACGAGCTGGGCATCGGGCGTCACCGTGAATGGGCGACCGCTGGCGGCACTACCGACATCCTCGGAATGTGTCTTCATGATCGTGTCGAAATCGCCGCCCGCGCGGAGCTGACCGAGCAGCGACTTGATCTCGGTCTCTGCCTCGACCTTGGCGCGCTTCTGCGCGCGTTGGTCCTGGCGGCCACCGAACGCTTCGCCGAGATCTTTCCACGAGATCAGGATGTGCTTGACCTGCGCGGTGTTCGCGATCGGTTCGCGATCGAGGATCGCTTGCGACACCACTGGCGAGGTGGGCTGGGAGACATCGTTCGCGCCGCCGATCTTGTTGTTCATCGTCGGCCCGCCCGCGACGCCAGGGCCGCACGCGACGAGCGCGAAGGCGGCCACGAGTGGCCTGACAATGAACCGTAAGCGAATCATGCGCGGACGCTAACACGCGGATCGACTCGGGGCACGACACGGCGGTTGCCCGTGCGACGAAGATCATGGCAGGGTGCGCCCGTGTCCGACGACGTCACTCTCCAGCAGCTGGTCGAGCTGCTGCCACCGCGCATCTGGTACCTGACGTCGAACGGTCAGGACATGTGGTGCAAGCGGCCCTACGGCTTTCTGTTCTCCGACGGCGTGCGCGCCGAGTCGTTCGCCAAGGAGATGGGCAACGGCGAGGCGTTGTTCGCGATCGGCGTCGATGCCGGCGCGATGGTCTCCGACGAGATGCTCGCCGGCCTGCGCAACACGGCGGTGACGCGGCTGTTCATCGATCCCGAGATCGATCCTGCGAACGGCGACGTGTTCGGCAAGATCCTGCGGTTGTCGCCGCTGACCTAGAAGCTGCCGGCGATGGCGAGCCCGGTCGACCGCTCCGTCGCGAACGGTACCATCGCGAACCGCACGCGCTCGCGGTTGTAGCGGCCGACAGCCGACGGCAACGTGACGGCATCCCAGATCACACCGGTCTCCCATAACGCGACCGCGGCGAGTCCACCGACGATCAACGTGCCGATGTCCAGCGGCGCGAACTGCTCGTGGACGACGAGCCCGCCGATCACGCCGGCGCCGGCGAGGCGAAGCGTCAACCCGGTCGTCCAGATCTTCCCGGTGTACCAGTGTCCGGCCGACGGACCGAAGACAAGTGCGGTCGTCGCGATCACGCCGCCGATCGTGGCAGGTGTGCCGCGCGCGTCATCCCCGAGGAGCAGCATCGATGCCACGACCGGGCCGGTGGTCGCGGCGACGGAGATCAGATAAGCGTCGAGGAGGGACTTGGGTTTCGGCGGCGGCTCGGACTCCGCGCGAGCGTGACTGGAGCCGACAACCAGGGCGATCACGATCAACAGGCGACCCATGGATCGACGATAGCGATCTGCGTGCAGGCAGGTGCGCGAGCGGCGTGACAGCCGATGACCTGCTGCGATGCGCGCTCGACAGCAGGTGTCACGCGAGCAGGGCGAGCAGGTCGTCGCGCGTGATCGCGGCAGCGCCGCCGGCCTCGGAGAGTGCGGCGTCGGCGAGGGCTCGCTTGCGTGCTTGCAGCTCGAGGATGCGTTCCTCGACGGTGTCGCGCGCGACCATCCGGTACACCATCACCGGCTTGTCCTGCCCGATGCGGTGGGCGCGGTCGGCCGCTTGATCCTCGACCGCCGGGTTCCACCACGGATCGACGAGGAACACGTGATCGGCGGCGGTGAGGTTGAGGCCGGTGCCACCCGCCTTGAGCGAGAGCAGCATCACCGGTGGCCCACCTTCGCGCTGGAACTCACCGACGACCTTGCCGCGATCCACCGTGGAGCCATCGAGCCGGACGAAGCCGATGTTCGAGGCCTCGAGGTGCGGCTCGATCAGATCGAGCAGCGAGGTCCACTGCGAGAACACCAGCGCGCGGTGGCCATCGGCGACCGCATCCTCGAGCGCCTCGCGCAGGCGATCCATCTTGGTCGATGATTGCGGCGCTTCGCCGGTGCGGATCGCCGAGGGCAACAGCGCGGAGTGACACGATGCCTGGCGCAACCGCAACAGCGCCTCGAGCGCGGCCATGACGCCGCCACCTGCCTCGAGCAGCTTGACGATGTCGCGCTGGGTCGCCGCACGGATCGCGTCGTAGGTGATGCGCTCGTTCTCGTCGAGCTCGACGTACATGATCGAATCGGTGCGCGGTGGCAGCTCGCGCGCGACCTCGCCCTTCATGCGGCGCAACACGAACGGCCGGATGCGCTCGCGCAAGCGCTTGGCAGCTCCCGCATCCCCTTCGCTGATCGGCTCGCCCCATCGATCCTGAAAATCCGCGCGGCCGCCGAGCAGGCCGGGGTTCGTGAAGTGGAGCTGACTCCACAGCTCGTCGAGGCGGTTCTCGATCGGGGTGCCCGACATCGTCACCTTCCAGCTCGCCTTCAACTTGTAGGCGGCGCGCGCGACCTGACTGTCGGGGTTCTTGATCGTCTGTGACTCGTCGAGGATGACGATGTCCCACGTCAACCCGACCAGCTCTTCGGTGTCGTTGCGGAGCAGCGGATAGCTGGTGAGCACGATGTCGGCGTTGCGATCGAGCACGCGCCGCGCGCCGTGATACGTCGACACCGAGAGATCGGGCCGGAACTTCTTGATCTCGGCGACCCAGTTGAACACCACGCTGGTCGGCGACACGACGAGCGTCTTCTTGCCGGCGCTCTTCGGCGGCAGTGCAGCGAGCGCCTGGATCGTCTTGCCGAGGCCCATGTCATCGGCGAGCACGCAGCCGAGCCCGGCGTCGCGACAGAAGGCGAGCCAGTCGAGACCGCGTTGCTGATAGCCGCGCAGCTCGCCCTCGAAGCCCTTCGGCGGCAACACCTCCGGAATCCCGGTGAAGCCTTCGAGCAAGGGCTTCAGCCGATCGAGCTCGGGCGGCGGTGGCTCGTCGAGGTCCTCGCACAGCCGCGCGAGATCCGGCAGCGCGAAGATCGGAATCTTGTTGTCGTCGCCCCGCGCCGCGAGCAGGTCGGCGACGCGCTCGCCGTGCTTCTCGAACCACGCCATCGAGATCCGGCCCCAGCCGCCGCCTTGTAGCGGCACCAGATCGACGCCTGCTTGCCAGGCCCGCAACGCCGCCGTGACCGACGCGACCCGGCCATCGCGCGCCGTCAGATCGACCTCGAGCCGCGACCCGTCGATCGTCAGCGTCGCTTCGAGATCGATCGCCTTCGCCGCGCCTGCCGCCTTGGCATCGGTGCGCAGCCAGTTCGCGAGGCCGTTCTGCATCGCGAACGCCTCGCGCCCGGTGAGCTCGACGCGGCGACCCGGCGCGAGGTTGAGCTCGTCGCGCATCCGGTGCACCAGCCTGCGCTCGGCATCCTCGTCGCGCACCGGCAGCGCGCCCTCGAGGTGCACCAGGCGACCGGCGTCGATTCGCGATCGAGGCGGATCGCCGTAGACCAGCGTCGGCATCACGATGATCTTGTCGCCATCCTGGGTGAGGTCGAACGCCATCCGCGGCTCCTCGCGCTTGCCGAGCCTCGGCAGCGCCCGCGCACGGATATCGATCGCCATCCGCTGAGACAGCTGCGGGATCGTCTTGCTGATCAGCTCGGGGATCGAGGCGCGCGGTACGTCGTACTTGAGCGGGAGCTTCTCCATCCGCGGACCGCCGAGATCGACCGCGCCGATCGGTCGCAGCGTGTCGTTGGTCATGAGCACGACACCGACGGCAACGACTTCACGGACCAGCGGATCTGGCTCGATCCGCACGACGACTCCGTGCGTAGCGTCTTCGATGACCGCGTGCGGCAACACCGGCTCACTACTCGTCGTGACAGGCTGGCCGTTCCAGCGAATATCACGCGCGTCGGCGAGCACAGCGAGTAACCGATCGAGGCGCTCGCCATGAACGGCGCCGACCCGCGTCGTCAGGATCTGGTCCGCGACCAGATCCGCCTCGATGCTCGCGATCTTGTCGCCGCCACCTCGCTTCGCCAGCGCCGACAGCAGCGCGCCGACCAGCGGCGTCGTCGTACCATCCGGGCTGACCAGCACCCGTTCGACCGCGATGCCACCGGGCGCCGGAACGAGGAGATACCGGATGGTCGCGCCCCGTTTGGTCGGGGCGGGCTGGGCTCCGTCGGTCTGTTCCGCGGCGAGCACCGCGGCCACGACGTGCGAGCACACCGCCTCCTTGCTCGGGCAGCTGCACTCCCACTCCCCGTGCTTTGGAATCAGCACCACCTCGAAGGGCGTCGGCTTGCCCGGCGTTCGCACCTCGAAGGTCAGCTCGTCGCCCGAAATCCCGGTGCCGATGACGCGTTGGTCGCGGGCGAGCGTCACCCCCGACGACCACGTGCGCTCGGGCGCCTTGGCGTGGATCGCCTCACGCAACTGCCCGAGCGACAACATCAGGGACGCATGGTAGCGGTTCCGGGGCCGCAAGCACGTGATGCCAAAGCCATGATACGTTGCGTCGGCATGGCGCGTGCGGATGCGGATGGAGACGACGCCGAGCTCGATGTCGAGCTGGTCGCCAAGATGGCGGCGGGCGATCGCGTTGCCATGGCCGCGCTTTACGAGCGCCACTCCGGGGTCATGCTCGGCCTCGCGATGCGCATCGTGCGAAGTCGGTTAGAGGCGGAAGACCTCTTACATGACGTGTTCTTGGAGGCGTGGCGCAGTGCGAAAGATTTCGATCCGAAACGCGGCCGGGTTCGTACCTGGTTAGCCATTCGTATGCGCTCCAGAGCTCTCGACCTGCAGAAATCGGCTCGTGTTTCCCGCAACGCGGGCGACACCGGGCTCGACCTGCTGGTCGACGAGCGAGTTGCCGCAAGCCCCGATCACGCCCGCGTGCGAGCCGTCCTGGCCGAGCTCGGTCTGGACCAACGCAAGGTCCTCGAGCTCGCCTACTTCGAAGGTCTGTCGTGTACCGAGATCGCGACCCGCCTCTCCGTCCCTGTCGGGACGGTGAAGTCGCGGATCGCGGCCGGGCTCGAACGCCTGCGAAGCGCGATGGCGAAGCCGGTGGTCAAGGGAGGCGAGACGTCATGACGCCCCAAGAGATTCGCGAGCTGTTGCCACTCTACGCCCTGGGCGTGCTGACTCCCGACGAGGAATCCGCGATCGAGAGCGCCGTCGCGCGCGATGCCACGCTCGCTGCCGAGCTGGTGTCGTATCGCGATGCCGCGACGGCGATGATCGAGCCGGTCGTTCCGTCACCCGAGACCAAGACGCGCCTGATGGCGTCGATCGGCGAGGGCCGGTTCGAGAAGTTTTCCGCCGGCATGGCCAAGCTGTTCGATGTCAGCGTCGATCGCGCCCGCGAGATTCTCGGGCTCGTCGACCGCAGCGCCTCGTGGGAGGCCGCGATGCCCGGCATTGGCCTCGTCCACTTTGGAGGTGGGCCGGCGTATGCCGCGGCAGACTGCGGCTTCGTGAGGTTGGCCGAGGGCGCAGCGTTCCCGCTCCACAAGCACCTAGGTGAGGAAGTGTCGCTCATCCTCTCCGGCCGGCTGCAGGCCGTCGACGAGCAGGGAAACGAGCGCATCCTCGTCGAGGGCGACGAGCTGGTGCAGGCCCATGGGAGCGAGCACCACCTGATCGCGATCGGCGGCGAGTGTGTCTTTGCCGCTCGTGCGATGAACGGGATCGAGATTGGCGGCGCCCCGGCGCGCCCGTCCAAGCCCGAGCACTGATACGATGGTTTCATGGGCAGCGATGAGGGGATGCGGGTGGTGGGAACCATCCGCAGCATCGAGCTGCACACGCTGGCCGCGAAGTTCGCCAACGTGACCACGCGTCAGGTCGCGAAGATCCAGCTCGACATCGAGCGCGCCACCGACGAGGAGGGCGAAGACATCGACGTGGTCAACCTCAACGAGATCCACTTCCAGGGTCCCGCGGAGCTGGTGCCGCGATTCTCGACCGGCGATCGCGTGCAGATCGTGACGAGTCCCGAGTCGAGCCTCCACATCACGAGCATCAAGCCCGCACCGTTGTCGTAGCGTCCCCACGTGCGAGCTACCGGCGACAATCGTCGACAATTCCCGACGAGCACCTGCTCGATGATCCGGTGCGCGGATCGATTCGTAGATCCGTAGTGGCGCGCTACAGCGCGCGCGCGACGCCGAGGCCGGCGATGCCGACGAGCACGACCAGCGCGCTGCGCGTGACGATCGCGATCGCCGGATGATCTGGCCTCACGCGCGAGATCCAGCGCGCGAGCAACGCGAACCAGCCGGCAGAGCCGACACCGACGCCGGTGCCGAGTGCACATGCCTCCGCGGTGGTCGCGTCGGGCCACAGCACGGCGGCGACCGCCACCCACGCTGCGAGCGCGCCAGGGTTCGGTAGCGTCAGCGCGACGCCGGTGAGCGCACCGCGCGTGAAGCTCGAGTCGTCGACGGTGACGCGGTGCTGCTCGCGACCTCGCCACGTCACCACGACGTACGTCAGGATCAGCGCGGCCGCGCCGAGGGCGAGCCAGCGCACGAGGTCGGGACGCGCGGTGAGCAACGCGCCGACGCCGATGAACCCGAGGATCGCGTGGGCGGTATCGGCGAGCGCGCCGCCGATGCCGACGCCGGTCGCGAAGCGTGTGCGACCCGCGAGCGCCGCGTCGACGATCGCGACGTTGACGACGCCGAGCGGCATCCCGGTGACGACGCCGAGCCCGAGGCCGAGAGCGGCAGCCTCGACGATCATTGCCGCCCCATCGCGATCACCATGTCACAGGACAGCGAGCAGATCAGCCGAGGGATTTTCCGACTCACCAGGTGATGAGCGGCTCTTCGGTGTCGCGACCGCCGTAGATCGTGATCGTGAACTCGCGAGGTTTCTTCCCGCGCGGACCGACCGCCTTGACCTTGTGCGGCCCCGGCGCGAGCGGCAGGCGGGTCAGCGGGGTCTCGCCGATGTTCTTGTTGTCGATCCAGATCGTGGTCTTCGCGCTCGCGTCGATCGAGAAGAAGCCGAACCTCGACAGCGCGACGATGTCATCGCGATTGGGACCCGAATCGGCAACGGTCTGCGCCGCATCGCGGGCGGCGAGGGCGGCATCGGGCGTGATGTTGCCGAGGCCATCCTTGCTGGGACCGGCGTCGCTGTTGCCGAGTAACTTGACGGCGAAGATCGCGGCGATCACGAGGACACCGATGCCACCGACGGCGATGCCGACGTTGCGCAGGCTCCTCCAGCGATGCGCGCGCAGCAGATCGGTATCGGGATTCGCCATCCACGTGTCGGCAGGAACATTCGCCGTCAGGTCGAGCACGCCGGAGGGTGGGGTGGCCATGAGGCCCGGCATGCTGAGCGACGCGGCAGGCGTGACGGGTGTGGCGGGGACCGGCGTCAGCGGCGTTGCGGTCGAGATCGCGCCGGACCCCGGCTGAACGATCATCGACGGCACCGCCGGGAGCAGCGAGCTGTCCTGACGCCCGCGTTGCGCGGTTCCGAACTCGCCGCTGCGCGGTGACATCGGGATCGGCGGCGGCTGGGTGGGCGCCCGCGGGCGCGGCATCGACGGGTTCGACAGGTTCGACACCGGTGACACCGTCGGATCGTCGGCGGCCTTGAGGATCTCGTCGCGCGACGCCATCTCGTCGCCGAAATCCGTGAACAGCAGGCGCGCGAGGTCGTTCGCCGATGCCGGGCCGCCGAGCGTGGCGACGCTGTTGCGGATCGCGTTGCCGAACGCCATCGCGGT
>JACCYD010000738.1 GCA_013696695.1 Deltaproteobacteria bacterium
GGGCGGAGCGTTGCCGGCTGGGCGATCACGGTCGCGCTGTGCGGAGGAATCGCCGGCACGGCGGGCCGGGTGTCGACGTTCGCGTGGCTGCTCCACAGCTCGGTCTGCTCTTCGTCCTTGTCGACGATCGGCAGCATGTACTTCGCGGGTTGCGCGGCGACCTGCGGCGGCGGCGGCGTGATCGGCGTGTGTGCGGCCTGCGGCTGAGCGATCGGGTGCTGCGGCTGCGCGATCGGCGGCGGATTCGTGCCGCTGGCGATCCGCGCCGGAGCGGGCGCATTCAGCGGACGAGGCCGCGCGGCCGGGACGTAAACCTCGGGGACCGGGTTCTCGGACTGGCGGTCGAGGCGCCTTCCCTGGGCCAGGTGTATCAGGTCGTTGATCGCCGTCGATTCCTGATTGGCCATGGCGGGGCTAGCGAGTGCACGCGCCAGACCACGTGCCGCCATCGCAATTTCGCCAGCTTTGTCACGCCGCAGCTGGCTGCCGGACTTGGTGGCTACTCGACTGGCCGCCTGCTCGCGGCCTCGACGGAGATCGGCTGTCAGCGTCGCTACCCGACCGCGACCCGATCTCTCACCGCGGGGCGAGCTTGATCGGCTTCTTCGGGCTCGAGCCAGGCGTGTTGATGCCGGCGAAGAAGTCGTTGCCCTTGTCGTCGACGACGATGAACGCCGGGAAGTCGACGACGTCGATCTTCCACACCGCTTCCATGCCGAGCTCTGCGTACTCCTGGACCTCGACCTTCTTGATGCAGTCCTTCGCGAGCACCGCGGCCGGGCCGCCGATCGATCCGAGATAGAAGCCACCGTGGGTCTTGCACGCATCGGTGACCTGCTGCGACCGGTTGCCCTTCGCGAGCATCACCATGCTGCCGCCATGCTGCTGGAACAGATCGACGTAGCTGTCCATCCGGCCCGCCGTCGTCGGACCGAACGAGCCAGATGCGTAGCCCTCGGGCGTCTTCGCCGGACCCGCGTAATACACGCAGTGATCGCGCAGGTACGCCGGCAGACCTTCGCCGCGATCGAGCCGCTCCTTGAGCTTTGCGTGCGCGATATCGCGCGCGACGATCAGCGGACCCGTCAGCGACAGCCGTGTCTTGATCGGATAACGCGACAGCTGCGCCCGGATCTCGGACATCGGCTGGCCGAGATCGATCTTCACCACCTCGCTCGCGAGATCGGCGGCGCTCGGCTCCGGCAGATACTTCGCGGGATCGGTCTCGAGCTGCTCGAGGAACACGCCGTCTCGCGTGATCTTGCCGAGCGCCTGCCGATCCGCCGAGCAGCTGACCGCGAGTGCGACCGGGCAGCTCGCACCGTGACGCGGCAACCGGATCACGCGCGCGTCGTGACAGAAATACTTGCCGCCGAACTGCGCGCCGATGCCGGTGGCACGCGCGATCTCGACGACCTTCTGCTCCCACTCGAGGTCGCGGAACGCGCGCCCGTGCGCGTTGCCGGTCGTCGGTAGGCCGTCGAGGTAGCGCGCGCTCGCGAGCTTCGCCACCTTCAGCGTCTGCTCCGCCGACGTGCCGCCGATGACGACGGCGAGGTGATACGGAGGACACGCGGCGGTGCCGAGCGACCGCAGTTTCTGATCGAGGAACGCGGCGAGGCTCTTCGGGTTGAGCAGCGCCTTGGTCTCCTGGAACAGCAGGCTCTTGTTCGCCGAGCCGCCGCCCTTCGCCATGAACAGGAAGTGGTACTCGTCGCCGTCGGTAGCGAACAGGTCGATCTGTGCCGGCAGGTTGTTGCCGGTGTTCTTCTCCTCGAACATGTCGAGCGGCGCGACCTGCGAGTACCGGAGGTTCGACTCGGCATAGGTCTCGAACACGCCGCGCGAGATCGCGGCCTCGTCGCCGCCCGCGGTGACGACGAACTGTCCCTTCTTGCCCATCACGATCGCGGTGCCGGTGTCCTGGCATCCGGGCAACACGCCGCCGGCGGCGATATTCGCGTTCTTGAGCAGCTCGAGCGAGACGAACTTGTCGTTCGGCGAGGCCTCCGCATCGTCGAGAATGTTGCGCAGCTGCTGCAGGTGTCCCGGCCGCAGCAGGTGCGCGATGTCGCGCATCGCGGTCTTGGTGAGCAGCGTCAGCGCCTCGGGCGCGACCTCGAGGATCACGCGACCACCGGCGGAAAACGTCTGCACGAAGTCGCCCGTCAGCTTCTTGAACGGCGTGTCGTCGTGATGACCGGCCTCGAGGATCTCCTGGTACGCGAACGTCGGCATGCGCGGAGAATACCGCCTCGGCGCGAGATCGAGCTACCAGCGAGGTACCCCACGGCATGCACTGGCATACTGGCGCCGTGGCGACGATCTCGAAGCTGATCGAGAAGCTGGCGAGCTGGAAGAAGGTGCGCGAGGCGCTCGACGAGCTCTCCTCGCTGCCACTCACCACCAAGCGCAGCGACGTCTACCCGCGGGTGATCGAGGTGGCCGTCGAGGACTGGTGCGTCCGCGACGCGCCGAGCGGATGCGGCTACGAGGTCGAGCGCATCACCGAGTTCCTGCTGCGCGAGCTCGCCGTCCATCCGGCGCTCTGTTCGGAGCTCTACGCGGCGATGCCGCACGCGCCGACGCAGCAGCTCTGCCAGTTCTACAATCTCGCGCGCGATGCCCGCGATGCCGGCGCGAATCGGCTGCTGCGCGGCATGTGGCGGCGCCAGACCTCCGGCTGGGGCTACGCCGTTGTCGCTGTTCACGGCGCGTCCGACGCCGACGATCCACTCGCCGACTCGCCGCTCGCGGACGATGCGATCGAGGCGCTCGAGGCGAGCCCGATGTACAACGACCTCGAGTTCGCCACCGCTGCGGCGATTTTCGCCGGCGAGCGTGCACTCGAGCCGCTGATCCGGGTGTTCAAGTCGAAGGAGGGCGATCGCAGGGACGGGCTCGCGCTCGGCCTCGCGCTCGCCGGTAGCGACGACGCGGTCTTCTTCAAGACGCTCTCGGTGAGGGGGGAAGGCGCCAACGCGAAGCGGATCTTCGCGGTGACGCACAAGCCGAAGCAGAAGGATCGACTCGCCGCGCTCGAAGCACTCGCTAAGGACTTCGCCGCGCCCCCGATTTTGCTGTTCGTGTCGCGCCTCGTGCTCGATGACGATCCCGTGATCGCGGAGCGCGCCGCGAAGCTACTCGCCGATTATTCGAAGCCACTCGGCGAGCATCAGACCTTCGTCCACCACGCGTATTTCCTCGCGCACGCGCGCAAGGCGATCGCGCGTGGGGTATCGCCCGCGCTGCGTGCGCTGCTCGATGCGGTGCAGAGCTCGATTCCGCGCGCGCCGACGTTCGGTGCCGGGCCGGTCGCACCAGCGGCCGTACCCGCGATCGATCTGCGCAAGGCCAGCGCAGAGCACCGCGCACGCGAGGCACTCGAGGCGATGGGCGTCCCACCCGCGCCGGGTAAAGCGAAGGCCGCGAACCCCGATGCGACGGCGAAACCAGCACGGTCGACCGGCTCGAAGCGCGCGAGCAAGCCATTCGGTGCGTCGATCGGTGCACTCGCGGCCGTCGGTAGCGGCGTGCGCGAGACGTTGCCCGCGAAGGCCGGCACTCATCGCGATCCGGATCTCGAAGCGCAGATTCTCGAGGATCCTTCCGATCGCGCGCGCTTCGTCGTCTACAGCGACTGGCTCCAGCAGCAAGGCGATCCACGCGGTGCGCTGATCGCGCTCCACGACAAGGCCGATCAAGGCGACAAGACCGCCGCCGATGCGGCCGCCCTGCTCCTCGTCGAGCATCGCTACGCACTGCTCGGTCTACTCGACGGTGTCGCCGAGATCGAGCTCGACTGGGAGCTCGGCTTCATCCGCCAGGCGCGGCTGCGCTACGCGAGTCAAGCCACGCTCCTCGCCGGGCTCGAGACCTTGCTCGCCGCCGAATCCGCGCGGTTCTTGAAGTCGATCGCGATCGATCCCATCGAGCGCAAGCAGCCCGAGGCCGCGCCGATCGTCACGCTGCTCCTCGAGCGCGCTCCGAAAACCCTCACCCAGCTCCACATCGGCAAGCCCGGCATGTTCACGATTCCCGCCGAGCTGTTTGCCGCGTTCCCTCGCTTGCAGCGCGACCCGGCGGTGGTGTGGGCCGAGGTCACTGCCGCGATCTCCGAGCAGCGCAAGCTGAAGGTCGATCTCGTTGCCAAGAAGCTGCCCGCGCTGGTCGCGCGCGTGCCCGGGATCGAAGCCGACGCGACGCAGATCCTGATCGGTCTCAAGGCGGAGCTCGACAAGCAGCGTCCGATCGGCGTGATCGCCGCACTCGTCCAGACCTTCACGCGCGACTCGCTCGATCGCTTCGCGCACGGAATGCTGACCCAGTGGATCAAGGACCAGACGGTGAAGTGGGCCTTCGATGCGGTGGGGTTGCTCGGCGGTGATGCGTGTGCGGCGATCCTCGGTGCGCATCTCGCGGAGTGGTCGCACGCGCGTTCGCTGCAAGCCTGCGAGCACTTGCGCCGGATCGGCACCGACCTCGCGGTCTGCGAGATCGCGGGTCTCGTGCTGCGCGCCGCCGGCCCGCATCCGCGGCGGATCGCGGCGCGCGAGCTCCTCGAGCAGCTCGCCGCGGAGCGACGGATCGATGTCGACACGCTGCTCGTTCGCACGTGCCCCACCGAGCTGCAACACAACTCCTCTGGTCGGCTCACCGAGACGCAGCGCAACTGGTTCATGCAGGTGATGACCGACGGCATTCGCATCGCGCCTGCCGACTTCCGCCGCCACGTCTGCGAACACCCGTTGCGCCAGCCACTCGCCGCCACGCTGCTGTGGGGTGCCTATGCACAGCAGCAGCTCGTCGCAACGTTCGCGGTGGCGCGCGATGGCTCCCTGCGCA
>JACCYD010000746.1 GCA_013696695.1 Deltaproteobacteria bacterium
GATCGGCGGCACCGGCCACGTGCTCGGATCGAGCTCGACGGCGAGCGCGTCGTCCGCGAAGATCCGCGGCGGATTCTCGATCAGCCCACCGCCGGTGATGTGCGCGGCCGCCTTCCACGGGATGTCGTGCGCGTCGAGCTGACGGAACGCATCGGCGTAGATGATCGTCGGCCGCAGCAGCGCATCGGCGACGCTATCACCGGCGAGCTCGGGCGGCTTGGCGTCGAGCGGCAGCTCGAGGACCTCGAGCACGACCTTGCGCGCGAGCGAGTGACCGTTCGAGTGCAGGCCCGCCGACGGCAGCCCGATCACGACATCGCCCTCGATCAGGGTCCGTTGCGGCCGGATGTCCGCCTTCTCGACGACGCCGACGCAGAACCCGGCGAGATCGTAATCGCGCGCCTGATAGAGGCCCGGCAGCTCCGCCGTCTCGCCGCCGACCAGCGAACAGCCGGATTGCCGGCAGCCCTCGGCGATGCCGGCGATCACCGAGGCTGCGACCTCGACGTCGAGCGCCGCGGTCGCGAAGTAGTCGAGGAAGAACAGCGGCTCGGCGCCGGTCACCAGCACGTCGTTGACGCACATCGCGACCAGGTCGATGCCGATCGTGTCGTGTCGGTTCGCGGCCAGCGCGGTCTTGAGCTTGGTGCCGACACCGTCGGTGCCCGACACCAGGACCGGCTGCTTGTAACGCGTCGGGATCGTGCACAGCGCGGCAAACCCGCCGATACCGCCGAGGACCTCGGGGCGCATGGTGGACTTCGCCAGCGGCTTGATCCGGTCGACCAGTGCGTTCCCCGCGTCGATGTCGACGCCCGCCTCCTTGTACGTGATCGCCATCGCCGCCCGTGTACCACGAACCGGCGTATAGTTGCGGCGTCGTCTCATGGCTCCGTCGATGGTGGTCGATGTCGTGGTGCCCGCGCGCGATCACGCCGCGAGCCTGGGCCCACTGCTGCGCGATCTCCCGCATCGTGGGATCCGTTCGGTCGTCGTCGTCGATCGCGCGTCGACCGACCGCACCGCGGAGGTCGCGCGTGATGGCGGAGCGCTGGTGCTGCGCGAGCCTACCGGCGGTTACGGTGCCGCCTGTCTGCGTGCGCAAGCTCACTTCTCGGCGCTGCCTCGCGTGCCCGACATCGTCGTGTTCGTCCCCGGCGATCGGCCCGCCGCAGCGGCCGCCGTCGCGGCCTTGATCGCGCCGATCGTCGAGCGCGGCATGGAGCTGGTGATGGGTGGCGAGCCGAAGCGGCATCTCGACGAGAAGGTCGTCACCAAGTTGATCGACACCGTGTATCGGCATCGCTGGTCGAGCGTCGGGCCGGTGCGCGCCATCCGGTTCCCCGCGCTGATCGCGCTCGGCATGTCGGATCGCGGCGATGGTTGGGATGTCGAGATGCTGGTTCGCGCAGTCAAGCTCGGGCTGTCGTGCGACGAGGTCGTGCTCGCCGACGACGACGACAAGCGAGACTCCACCCGGCGCCGCGCATTCGGCCGCGCGCTGCTCCACATCCTTCGTCACGCAACCATGCGATGATGACGCCGTGAACGACCTGCTGGATCGGTTCGCGCGCGACTTCGAAGCGGGCGCGGTGTTGTTCGAGGAGGGCCAGCCCGGCGATTACATGTATGTCGTCCAGTCGGGCGAGATCGAGATCCGTCGTCAGGTCGGCGAGCACGAGCGCGTGCTCGCGGTGTTGCCGCCCGGCGAGTTCTTCGGCGAGATGGCGATCCTCAACGGTCGCCCGCGCTCCGCGACCGCGGTATGTCGCTCGGAGTGCCGGCTCCTCGTGATCGAGGGCAAGACCTTCGAGGCGATGTTGCGCGCGCGTCCGGAGATCGCACTGCGCATCATCAAGTCGCTCGCGAATCGGCTCGAGAACGCGAACCAGCACGTCGAGCTGTTGCTGCTGCCCACACCCAATCACCGCGTCGTGCAGTGCATGCGACACATGGCCGAGGAGCAGATGGCGCTCGCCGGCGCGCAGTTCAATCCAGGCACCGCGATCCTGGTGCCGAAGCAGGTCGAGGACATCGCGGTACGCGTCGGCTTGCCGGTGCACGAGGTGATCGACGTCGTCGATCGCCTGCGCTCCGCGCGGCTCGTGCTGATGGCAGAAGACGCCGGCATCGAGGGCGATGGCTTCATCGTTCCCGAGGTCGGGCGGCTCCTCGAGTTCCTCGAGTTCCTGAACTTGAAAGATCGGTTCGGCGGCTAGCCAGCTACGCCGGGATCGTCACGCTGCTGCTTCGCCGTCGCGGATCCGGATGCATTTCCGCACGAGGGCGGGGAGCTCGTCGTTCTTGCCGTGGACGAGCGTCTCGATCTCGGGCGCCATCTGAACCAGCTGCTGTTTGAGCGACTGGCTCGTGGTTCCGGTGAGCAGGGTCGGGATGATCGCTACCAGGAACGACCCACCCCAGATTTCGCGCGTGGCTTCCGCCGCGGAAGAAGCCTGAGTCACGCTGAACCCCTCGGCCTCGAGCGCACGAGCGACTTCTTCGCGCTCCGTGCTGATTTCATTCACTACTAGTACTGACGACATCGCGCTACCTCACTGAGAGGGCTGCCATTTTCAGAAAGTTGGATAGCAGACTTCGTGGTTAAATGATATGTGCCTGGCCCATGGCGTGGTGGTCCCGCACCCAAGGTCTCGCCGCCGAACCGAAAAAGTCCGTCCCCAAGGGGATCTGGATCAAGTGCGAGCGTTGCGCATCCACCCTGTACGAGGCGGATCTCGACATCGCCCATAGGGTCTGTACGAGTTGCAATCACCACTTCCGATTGCCTACTCAGATGCGAATCGAACACTCGGTCGACGAGGGTTCGTGGGAGGAGCACGACCGCGCTCTCGAGAGCACGGATCCCCTGGGATTTCGCGTCGATGGCAAGAAGTACGTCGACCAGATCAAGAGCACCGGTAAAAAGGTCGGGCCGGGCGATGCGTACCGCGCCGGCACCGCAGCGATCGGCGGCATCCCCGTCGAGGCCGGCTTCTTCGTGTTCGAGTTCATGGGCGGGTCGATGGGCTCGGTGGTCGGTGAGAAAATCACGCGCCAGTTCGAGCGTGCGGTCGTCCACCGCCGACCGGCGATCATGTTCTGCGCCTCGGGCGGTGCCCGCATGCAGGAGGGTGTCCTGTCCCTCATGCAGATGGCCAAGACCTCGGCCGCACGCTCGCGCCTGCGCGAGGCACGCGTCCCATATATCTCGGTGCTGCTGCATCCCACCACCGGTGGCGTCGCGGCCTCCGTCGCGATGCTCGGCGACATCATCCTCGCCGAGCCCGATGCGTTGATCGGCTTCGCGGGCCCGCGCGTGATCGAGCAGACGATCCGCCAGCAGCTGCCGCCCGGGTTCCAGCGCTCCGAGTTTCTGCTCGAGCACGGCATGGTCGATCACATCGTGCACCGCAAGGATCTCAAGGCCACGCTCGAGCGCACACTGCGCTGGTTCGAGCGCGGTCGCGACCCGACGCGCCAGACCGGTCAGGTCGGCGATATCGTCGATCTGCCGAGCGAGTGACGCCGTACGAGCACCTCCTCGCGCGACTGTTGCCGGCCCGCCGGTTCGGCATCGTGCTCGGGCTCGAGCGCATGAACGCGATCTTCGAGCGGCTCGGTCATCCCGAGCGTCGTCTCGGTCGCGTGATCCTCGTCGGCGGCACGAATGGCAAAGGCTCGACGGTCGCGATGATCGCCCAGCTCTTGCAGCTCGATGCGGCGCACGCGAACCGCATCGGCCGCGTCGCGATGTACACGTCGCCGCACCTGTCGTGCTTGCGTGAACGCATCACCTTTCTCTCCCATCGCGCCGGCGAGCACGGGATGATCGACGAGGAGTCGATCGTTGCCGCGGCCGACCGCGTGTCGGCAGCCGGCGGTGACGAGCTGACGTTCTTCGAACAGCTCACCGCGATCGCGTGCGTCGCGATCGCCGAACGCGGCGTCGACTTCACCGTCCTCGAGGTGGGGCTCGGCGGTCGGCTCGATGCAACGAACGCCATCCCGGCCGAGGTTGCCGTGGTCACCGGCGTCGCGATGGATCACGCCGCGATCCTCGGCGACACGCTCGCCAAGATCGCGCTGGAGAAGGCCGGCATCTTCAAGCCCGAACAGAAGGTCGTGATCGGTGCGTCGGGCGATCCGGAAGCGGTGCCCGTTCTCGTCGAGGCCGCGCGCAAGCTCGGCGCGAAGATCACCGTGGTCGACGATGCTGCGATCGCCGACATCGAGGCCGTCGCGACCTCGCATCTCGGCGCGTATCAGCAGCGCAATGTGGCGACCGCCTTCGCCGCGGTCGCCAAGCTCGATCGCTGGGTGTTGCGGCAAAGTGTGATGGATCTGCAGCCACCGCCGGGACGCTTCGAGCTCGTCGAGCGCGAGGGCGACGAGGTCGACTTCATCCTCGACGG
>JACCYD010000784.1 GCA_013696695.1 Deltaproteobacteria bacterium
CGGAGCACGCGTTCGCCGTCGATGCGAACGAATGTTCCGTTGCGGGATCCCAGATCGGTAACGGATACCACGCCACCGGCTAACCGGAGCTCTGCATGGCGACCGGAGATGAACGGGTCGTCGGGGAAGTTGATGTCGTTGTTCTCTCGACCAACCGTCACGACCTCACCGTTCGGACGGAACACCCAACCGAGCACGCCACCACGGAGCTGCTGGCGAACCTCGAGCGTCGCCGGGCGTTGAATGCTGGTGGAGTAATACGTGCCTTCGCCATCGGGCACGTCTTCGGGAACGCCGGCCGGCGTCACCGCGAGCACCTGCTCGCCGACCAGCACGGTGCCACCCGTGCCGAGCTCGATGCTCGTGTTGGCGCCGATGCGCACGTAGATACCGTTCAGCGATTTCTCGTCGCGAACGAGCAGCTGGCGATCGCTGTAGACGAAGTTGGCGTGCGTCGGAGACAGGAACGGATCGTCGGGAAACGAGATCGGGCAATCGCCGCGACCGGCGGGGTGTTCCTGACCGGCGAGCGTGAACGACACGCCGTCTTCACCATCGCCACGGATCAGCGTCAGCTTCGCGCGCGCCGACTGCATGGCGCCGCCCATGAACAGCGTGCTGCGTCCGGGCTTCGCTCCACCACTCGGTTGCGGCGACGTTCCGCCGGCGCGCGGACCGACGCGCGTCTCGACGTCGAACGGTGCCTTGATGACGATGCGCGCGCCGCAGTTCGGACAGAACTTCGTGCCGTCGGCGACGAGCGTGTTGCACTTCGCGCACGGTGACGTCGCGGGCCCAGCGACCGCGGTTGCTGCTTGCGCAGGAGGGCGGCTCGCTTGCTTGGAACGCGGGTCCAGCGCAACCGCCGCTCCGCATCGCTTGCACTGCGGCACCCCGATGGGGGTCAGCGCGGAGCACGCGTCGCACACGAGGCCGACGTCCATCGAGCCGAAAGTCTACCCCTTTTGGAAACAGGGCGTCAAAGAACGGACCTTCGGAGATGCCTGTACTTTTCGTCAGCTACCCGCTGCGGCCCGGACGATCGGCTCGGGATCGCGCGCCAGCTCGGCCCGCCGCTTCTGGGCTCGTTCGTCCTTCGCACCGGCCAGCGCCCGGGCAACCGCGGCGCGAACCTGTGCGACGTCGTCGTGGGATAGCTTGAGGAGCGCTTCTAGCCCGGCGCTCCCTCCGCCGAGAAGTCCCCGGCCGAGGGCTTCGGCGACCGCCTCGCGGACGAAGCTGGAGCTGTCGGTCGCTGCTTTGACCAATGCAGCGGGGTCCCCCTTGTCGCCAAGCTTGCCGAGGGCCTGCGCGGCGACCCGGCGGTCGGGCCACATCCCGCTCGCCAGCGTCTTGGTCAGCGCCCGGACCAGCTCCACAGGAGGCTGCCCCCGGGCGGCGAGCACGGCGATCGAGCTCATCGCGGATGCGCGCACCTGGTCGGCCGGATCAGCCAGCGCCTTCGTGATCGCCGCGGCCGCGACCGCTCGGCCTGGGGTGTCGTCGAGCTTCGCGATCACCGAGACCGCGAGGGCGCGGACCTTCGGATCGTCGCTGCTGAGCTGGGTTTGGATCGCGGGGCCGATCGCCTGGCCAATTTTCGCGAACGCCGCATTGACCTTGGCGTCCCGGGTGGTGGGCGTCAGCGCACCGAGTGAGAGTACTGGTGAGTGAGGGGCGCTACTGTCGAGATCCGCGAGCACGGACAACACGACGTCGCGATGTTCGCCGAGCGCGTCGAGCAGGCCCTTCGCGATGTCGTCGGCGTGGTCGGCGACCAGCTTGCCCGGCGGGGCTTGCCTCGGCAGGTTGCCGGGCAGTCCGTCGAGCGCGCTCGGGGCGTCGTACTTGCTCCCCTTCACCGGGTATTCGCCGAACGACCCTGCGCCGGCGGGGGGGAGGCCGGCGTTCGAGACCCGACCGATCGCCCACACCAGCTCGTCGGACGACCGACCGGCACGCGCGTAGTACGCCCGGATCAGCGGGCCGAGCGCCTTCGCATCGCCGAGCTGGCCGAGCGACCACGCGGCGAGGCGCTGAGCCTCCCCGCGGTTGTCGACCAGCGCACCGAGCAGGGCAGGGATGCCCGCGTTCGACTTGCGGACGCCGATCGCATACGCGCAGGCCGCGCGGGTGACGTCGTCCTTGCGGGCATCGCCGAGCGTCGCGACCGCCGCACCGACGACGCGGCCGTCGTCGATCTGCGCGAGACCGAGACACGCGAGCGTCTGGACCGATGGCCGGCGATCGGTGAGCGCCTTGAGCAGTGCCGGCACCGCACGCTTGTCGCCGGAGCGACCGAGCGTGAACGTCGCCGCCTCGCGCATCGCGAGCTCCGGGTGCTCCATCAACGGAAGCACGTCGGTGAGCACGCGCGGATCGCCGAGGCGCCCCGCCGCGATCAGCGCGTCGACGCGAACCTCGCGCTCGAGCGCTTCGGTCAGCGTGCCGATGTAGCGCGCGTCGCGCTGTGGCTCCTGGCGCGCCATGTGGACGAGCGGCGCGGCCGCGCCCTTGTTGCCGAGGTGGCCGAGCACGGCGACCGCGACGCGCTGTTGCGTCGCTTCCTTCTCGTCGCGCAGTGCCTCGAGCAGCGGCTGCAGACCGTGACCGCCGACGCGGATCAGCTCCGCGCGTGCGGCCTTCTTGACGTCGTCACTGCCGTGCCGCTCGCGCTCGACCAGGCGAGGCACGTAGCGCAGATACAGATCGACGAGCACGCGCCGATACACCGGCTTGTGCGCCATCATGAAGGCGAGCGGCGACAGCACCTTCTCGAGCTCGCCGAGGGTATCGGTCATCTCTTCGAGGGCGATCGCTTCGCGCGCTGCGCGGGCGATGTCTTCCTCGCTCGTCGAGTGGCGAAGCACGTCGCGCAGCAGGGCCGTCGCCTTGAGCGGCGTGCCGGCCTGGATGTAGAGCTGCGACAGCGCGAACTGCGCCTTCGGGTTGTGGGTGTTTCGCGCGAGCACCTTCTCGTAGGTCGTGATCGCCTCCGAGAACTGCTGCATCGCGACGTAGCCCTCGGCCAGCTTCTCGTAGCCGCTCGGGTTGTTCGGCGACAGCGCGATCGCCTTCTCGCGCCACTCGCGCGATTCCTTGTCGAGCCGCTGATCCATCTTGATGTCGGCGATCGTGTGGAACATCTCGGCCTGACGGCTCTGCACCTTCGCGGCGAGCTCCTGCGCGAGCGCGATCGCGGGCTCGAACTTGCGACTGAAGCGGTAGTGCTTGATCAGCTCGAGCACGAGCTCCTGATCTTCGGGCACGCGCTTGTGGAGCTGCGCGAGCACCGCCTCGGGCTGACCCTTTTCCTGCTTGCCGGTCTTCGAGTAGTACTCGACGAGGAAGTAGCCGAACTCGATCGTCGCCGGATCGTTATTGGTGCCGTTGGCGAAGCCGTCACTCCACTTCTTCTTGAACTGCGGCTCGCGCGCGCCGAACCGCGTGACGATCGAGACGTACTTGCGCCGGATATCTCTCCGCGCCATGCGATCGGTCGGCTTGACCAGGAGCGCGAGCACCTTGTCGAGATCCGCGAGCGCTTCCGCGTACAGTTTCTGCGTCTCGTAGACCTGGGCGCGGCCCTTGAAGTACTCGGGGTTCTTGTCGTCGAGCTTGATCGCCTTCGCGTAGTTCGCGAGGGCTTCGGTGGGATTGCCGTGCTCGTTCAGCACCTCGCCGAGCTTGGCGAACGCGCCGGCCTTGTTGAACGTGCCGAGCTTGTTCCACACCAGCAACGCGCGCTTCTTGTCCTGCTTCTGCCAGTACTGCTCGCCGAGCGCGACGATGTGGCCGAGATCGTCCGGCTCGAGCTTCGCGAGCTTTTCGAACTGCGCGATCGCGAGCTCTTCTTTGCCCCAGCGCTGGTAGAGATCCGCGATCGCGGCGATCACGCCGGCGTCACTCGGGAACCGCGTCTGCAGGCGCGACAGCACCTCCATCGCCTTCTTGTCCTGGCCGCGGCGCGCGTAGCGATCGGCGAGGTCGAGCTGGAAGCGCGCGTCACCCGGTGCGGCGCGCACGACGGCCTCGTACTGGACGAGCGCTTCGTCGTCGCGACCCGAGTTCTCGAGCAGCGTGATCAGCCGGCGCTGGGTGTCGAGCTCGAACGGGCTCTTCGCGACCGCCTTCTTGAGCGCGTTGATCGCCTTGTCCTGGGCGCCGGTCTCCTCGTAGAGCTTGCCGAGCGTCGACCACTCGAAGTGGCCGCGCCCGCCCTCGGGCCACTCTTTTTCGTACTGCGCGAGCAGCGCGGGCAGCGCCTGCTTCTTGCGATAGATGTCGACGATGCGACCGGTGAGCTCGACCTCGAGGTAGTAGCCCTTCGGTGCGAGCTTGATCGCGCGGCGATACTCCGCGATCGCGTCCTCGTCCCTGCCCATCTGATCGAACGCTTGCCCGCGGCGTGCGACGACTTCGATCCGGCGCGCAGGATCGCCGCCGAGCAGCTTCTCTGCCGAGGCGTAGCTCTCGAGCGCGATCTCGCGCTTGCCCGCGGCGAGCATCGCGTCGCCACGCTCGATCCACAGCTGGGCGTTGTTCGGATCGAGATCGAGGAACTGCTTGAAGTACGCGTTGGCAGCGTCGACGTCGTTGGTGGCGAGCGCGAGGTCGGCGAGGGCGCGGAGCGCCTTCTTCTTCATGTCCTTCTGCGACGAGTGCGTGAGCGCCTTGTCGTACGCGGCGCGCGCTTCCTTGTTCTTGCCGCTCCCCTTGTGAACCTCACCGATCACGAGCCAGGTGGCCGGGTCGGCATCCTTCTTCGCGACGGCCTTGCCCCACGCGTCGAGGGCGCGTGGATCGTCGCCGGTCTTGCGATAGAGATGGCCGAGCACGACGTGCGTCGCCCAGTCATCCGACTTCGCGAGCGCCTTGGTGAGCTCCTCCTTGAGGAGATCCACCGTGCGATAGCGGCGATACTTTTCGAGCAGCTTCGCGAGCGCACCGGCATCGTGCGGGTTCTTCGCGAGGATCGCCTTGTAGATCGCGATCTCTTTCGGATCGAACGGATCGCGCTGAACGCCCCAGTCATCGGGAGCCGATTGCGCGGCTCGCGGAACACCGGTTGCGAGCGCACACGCGACGAGCAGAAACCCCAGGCGCCTCATCGGACGATCATAGCGTTTGATCGCCACGACGCCCGCGGGATCACGGGGATATCGAGCGGTGCGTCACGCGCGAATGCGAGCGAGGATCGTGCCGAGGTTCTTGCGGCGGAGCTCGATACAAAAGTCGCGGACGACGCGGGCCTGGCTGCGCGCCATCGCCAGAAATCGCACCCCGAGGCCGGACGCCAGGTGATCGTCCTTGCGATAGCAAATCTGACCCGACGCCCAGATCGAGTCCTCGACGCCCGGGAGCTCGATCTCGAGGCCGACGACGAGGCCGGGAGGTGGCGCCAGCAGGCTGAGGGCCGACAGACTGATGCCGGTATCGGAGAGATTTCCAGCGATCCCACGCACGGGCCGGTCGTGGACATAGGAGGTCACCATCGTCTCGAACGGAACACGAAAGCCAAGTCGACGCTCTTGCACGGATGTCACCCCTCTGCGGTCAGATGTAGGATAAAAGCCTACCAGTGCTGGCGGCTCCGCCCAATTTTTCGGTTTTTCGACTCGGGCTCGGGCTCGCTCGCCTCACCAACCCGCCACGCTACCTCCTACCGTGACCTCGTCCCCTCGCATGTTTCCGTTCGAGCAGCTCGCGAAGGTCGGCCGCGACGAGCTCGCGATCCACGGGGCGATCGCGAGGCAGCTCGCGGCTCGTTCACGCGGTGCTCGCTTCGAGCTCGCGGGCGGGCGCCTCGAGAAGCTGGTCAGTGGTCCGGTGCGCGTGACGTCGATCCGTCGCGCCGCGCCGGCGTTCGATCCCAACGCGGTGCACGCCGAGTTGCGGTTCGGGTCGCACGCGATCGCGGTCGCGGCATCGGGGGCGATTCGCGTGATCACCCAGCGCTTGCTGGGCGGTCCCGACGAGATCGCGGCGCCGCGCCCACCGACGGCAGCGGAGCACGCGATCTGGGCGCTGCTCCTCGCAGCCGCGGTCGCCGACGCACGGATCGCCGCCGACGTGTGGCCGCTGTCCGAAGCCGCGCGCACGATCCACGAGCGCGCGCTGATGACGCTGCAGCGCGAGATCGCGGAGC
Source organism: Deltaproteobacteria bacterium (assembly GCA_013696695.1). GTDB lineage: Bacteria > Myxococcota_A > Polyangia > Haliangiales > Haliangiaceae > JABFXX01. The sequence continues at coordinate 6,149 of JACCYD010000784.1, forward strand.
GCGAGGAGCGCATCGGGCGCGGCGGCATGATCGTGGAGGAG
>JACCYD010000230.1 GCA_013696695.1 Deltaproteobacteria bacterium
GCTACACGCGCGAAGCCGGCGTTCGTAACCTCGAGCGCGAGATCGGAAGCGTGTTCCGCGCGGTCGCGGTGCGCGTTGCGGAAGGTTCGGCCAAGGACCACGAAGAAGTCACCCCAGTGCAGGTCGAGGAGTTTCTCGGCCCCAAGAAGTACGTCAGCGAAGTCGCGGATCGCACCAGCGAGCCCGGCGTCGCGACGGGCCTGGCGTGGACGGCTGTCGGCGGCGACATCCTGTTCATCGAAGCGGCGCAGATGCCCGGCAAGGGCAAGCTGACCCTCACCGGTCAGCTCGGCGACGTGATGAAGGAGTCGGTGACGGCGGCGCTGTCGTTCGTGCGTGGTCGTGCAGCTGCACTCGGTCTCGATCCGGGGAACTTCCTCGAGAACAAGGATCTCCACGTCCACGTGCCCGCGGGCGCGGTTCCCAAGGATGGCCCGTCGGCGGGCGTCACGATGTACACCGCGCTGGTCTCGCTCCTCACGGGCGTCCCGGTGCGGCCGGACGTCGCGATGACCGGCGAGATCACGCTGCGCGGCAACGTGCTCGCAGTGGGTGGTATCAAGGAGAAGCTGCTGGCGGCGCACCGCGCCGGCATCAAGCGCGTGATCATCCCCGAGCGCTGCATGAAGGATCTGATCGACGTGCCCGAGGAAGTGAAGTCCGAGATGGAGATCCTGAGTGTGAAGCGGATGGACGAAGTCCTCGCGCTCGCGCTCAAGGATCCGCCGCCCTCGATCCTCGCGCTGGCGAAAGCCGCGCAGGACGAGAACCACCCGACGGCGTAAGCTCTCCCGCTGTGAGCTCGCATCGCTTTCCGACACCAGACCGCTGGATGGTGATCGGGAAGCGAAAGCGTCCGAAGCCCGGACCTCGGCGGGCGGCGCCGTTCCAGAGCAAGCTCGGCGATCTCGCGATCGTCTGTCCGACGTGTCGCGCTACTTGCGACGCGGAGATGGCGGGGCCGTTTCGCGACGGTCGCGTCCCGCTCGATCTCACCGGCAACCTGTGGCCGTGCGAGTACTGCGATGGCGTGTTCGTCGAGACCGCCGCGTTCGAGGCGATGGTCGAGGAGATTGTACGCGCGCCGTACAGGTTGCCGTCGCTATCGGGACAACCAGGCCCGCGGGCGTGTCCGGCGTGCGAGCGCCAGATGGCCGTCGAGCTGATCGGCATGACCCCGGTGGATCGCTGCGCGCCGCATGGCATTTGGTTCGATCATAGCGAGCTCGCCGAGGCGCTGGAGCATTTGGTGCCCCCGGAGGGCGGCGTGATCGCGTGGATCAAGAAGCTGTTCTTCACCTGGACCGCCTGATGACGTTTCGCGATGGTCGCCCACGATGTCCGAGCTGCGCGGACGATCACGCGTTGGCTGAACAGCGCACGCACCTAGTGTGCGAGCACTGCCAGGGCACGTTGGTGCCGGCCGCCGAGGTCGAGGACATGCTGTCGAGCTTGCTGGTCGAGCCGTTCGCGTTGCCCGCCGGCACCGATGGTGATCGAACGTGTCCGTGCTGCACCGCGAAGCTCGCGCGTCTCGAGTTGTTCGGCATCGCCGTCGATCGCTGCGCCGCGCACGGCGTGTGGTTCGATGGCAGGGAGCTGACGCTCGTGCTCGAGGCGGCGAGCGGCATCGATCCGAAGACGATCGAGACCGCGACGCCGGCCAAACGGGGCGTGCTGGGCGTCCTCAAGTCGCTGTTCGGGTCGCGTCACGGGCTGCCCGGGCAGCCGCGTCGTCCACCCGACGAGGAGTAGTGGCATGCTCGCGCGATGGAGCCGTATCGCTCGTCCGGTCTCGCGTGCCCGAAATGCCCGGGCGCGTCGCTGCGCGAGTTCCAGCACCGCTACATCTGCGACGAGTGCCAGGGCATCCTGATCGGCTTCACCGACTTCACGAGCGCGATCGAAGATCTCGCGAACGCGACGCACACGCTCGAGTATCGCGACGACCAGCCCACCGAGACGCCGTGCCCGCTGTGCGAGCGCTCGCTGATCGCGTGCCGCATCAAGCTGATCGGTGATCGCACGTTCAAGCTGCGTCACGATTTCCTGCGCTGCGAACGCGATGGCCTGTGGTGCAGCGACGGCGTTCTCGCCGCGATCTTCGCGAAGGTCGTCCGCCGGTGGGGTGGTGGCCCGAGCTACCAGACTGCGACGAGCGGCACCCGGGTCACCGGGCTCGATGGACTGCCGCTCCGATCGATCGGCCCGGCCACCGCCGGTCTTCGCATCAGCCACTGGCACGAGCGCAGACGCAAGCGCACCAAGACGCTGTCACCGATCAACGCGTACGCGGATCGCAGGTTGCCGTGTCCGATCTGCCCGGAGAGCCCGCTGATGTTCCAGGGCGATCGCTGGACCTGCGCGACCTGCCTCGGCGCGTTCATCCAGGAGCCCGCGCTGACCGGGCTCGTCGCCGAGATGATCGACGGGCCGTGGGAGCTGCCGCCACCCGTGGGCTCGGTCGGTCCGCGGGCGTGCCCGGTCTGCACGCAACCGATGACGATCGAGACCACCGAGTCGGTGACGCTCGATCGCTGCGCCGGTCACGGCCTGTGGTTCGACGCCGGCGAGCTGGCCACCACGCTCGAGCACGCGGGCGGCCTCCACGACGGTGGCGTGCGCGCATGGGTCAAGAAGCTGTTCTTCGCCTGAGCGTCGTTCGGGAAATTCCTGCCCGAATCGCGAGGTCCTCCCCGGAAAACCTTCCGGGCCTGTCTTGACGGCCGCTTGGGGTCTACTTAGGTTGCCCGGCACACAAACCGAACGGCCAACTAAGAGGAAGTCATGGGCAAGATCATCGGAATCGACCTCGGTACCACCAACTCCGTGGTCGCGATCATGGAAGGTAAGGAACCCAAGGTCATCGCCAACGAGGAAGGCGCACGCCTGACCCCGTCGGTGGTTGCCTTCGACGAGAAGGGCGAAGTCCTCGTAGGACAGATCGCTCGCCGTCAGGCGATCACGAATCCCGAGAACACCGTGTTCTCGTCGAAGCGATTCATGGGGCGGAAGAAGAGCGATCCGATCCTCGAAGAGGAAGCCAAGCGCGTCCCCTACAAGATCGTCGCCCTGCCGAACGGCGATGCGGCCTTCGAGATCCGCGGCAAGCGGTACTCGCCGCCGGAGATCGGCGCCCGCGTGCTGATGAAGCTGAAGCGTGCCGCCGAGGAGTACCTGGGCGAGACGATCACCGAGGCGGTCATCACCGTGCCGGCGTACTTCAACGACAGCCAGCGCCAGGCCACCAAGGATGCCGGCAAGATCGCCGGTCTCGAGGTCAAGCGCATCATCAACGAGCCCACGGCCGCCGCACTGGCGTACGGTCTCGACAAGACGAAGGAGCAGCTGATCGCCGTGTTCGACATGGGCGGCGGCACCTTCGATATCTCGGTGCTCGAGGTCGGCGACAAGGTCGTCGAGGTCATCTCCACCAACGGCGATACGCACCTCGGCGGTGACGACATCGATAACCGGCTGATGGATTGGCTGGTCGCCGAGTTCAAGAAGGACACCGGCATCGACGTCTCGAAGGACAAGATGGTGCTCCAGCGCCTCAAGGAGGCGTCGGAGAAGGCCAAGATCGAGCTGTCGAGCGTCCAGGAGACGGAGGTCAACCTCCCGTACCTGACCGCCGATGCCACCGGCCCGAAGCACCTGCTGAAGAAGCTGTCTCGCAGCAAGTTCGAGCAGATGATCGAGGACATCGTCAACCGCGCGATGGAGCCGTGCAAGAAAGCCCTCTCCGACGCCGGCAAGAAGGTCGAAGAGATCCACGAGGTCGTTCTCGTCGGTGGCTCGACCCGCATCCCGATGGTCGCGGCGAAGGTCAAAGAGTTCTTCAAGAAGGAGCCGAACCGCAGCGTCAACGCCGACGAGGTCGTCGCGCTCGGTGCAGCAGTCCAGGGCGGCGTCCTCTCCGGCGACGTCAAGGACATCCTCCTGCTCGACGTCACGCCGCTGTCGCTGGCGATCGAGACGCTCGGTGGTGTCGCCACCGTGCTGATCCCGCGCAACACCACCATCCCTACTCGCAAGAGCGAGACGTTCTCGACCGCGGCCGACAACCAATCGTCCGTCGAAGTGCACGTCACGCAGGGCGAGCGGCCGATGGCGAAGGACAACAAGACGCTCGGCAAGTTCCAGCTCACCGGCATCCCGCCGGCGCCGCGTGGTGTGCCGCAGATCGAGGTCACCTTCGATATCGACGCGAACGGCATCTTGAACGTCGCCGCCAAGGACAAGGCGACCGGCGCCGAGAAGACCATCCGCATCGAAGCATCGAGTGGTCTGTCGGACGCGGACATCAAGCGCGCCGTCGACGACGCGACTCAGCACGAAGCAGAGGACAAGGAGCGCAAGGAGACGATCGAGGCCCGCAACCAGCTCGACACGCTGGTCTACGGCACGCGGCGTCTCGTCAGCGAGAACGCCGCCAAGATCGGCGATGCCGACAAGCTGATGATCGAGGAAGAGCTCAAGGAGGCCGAAGGCGTCCTCGAGAAGAACCGCGACGCAGCCAAGCCGGACGAGCTCCGCGCTGCCTTCGAGAAGCTGCAGTCGGCGGCGCACAAGATCGCCGAGGCCATGTACAAGACGGCCGGTGGTGGCGACGCGCCTCCTCCGGACGGCGGTGGCGAGCAAGCCGAGCCTCCGAAGGACGACGTGATCGACGCCGAGTTCGAAGACAAGAAGTAGCGAGCGCGGGGCCGAGCGAACCACTAGCGCGAGGCCGGGCGAACAACTACGCATCGAGCCAGTCGGGGAACCGGCTGGCTCGTTTTGCGTTCCGGACGCAAAGGCTCGTCCTACCCGTGCGTGGCCTCCGGCCTTCGCGCCATTGCGCACTGAGGTCGGAGCACACTGACCCGCACACGCCGCAGACTTTTGGAGGCCCGATCGACGCCGACTTCGCGTTGGGGCAACGGCCAGGCATACTCGGAGTCGTGCGTCTCGCCAGCCTCGTCGCCATCGCCGCGCTCGCAGCGCCGGGCTGCGCCGAGCTCGGGGTGGTCAGCGACGGTACGAGCATCTCGATGGGCCGACCGCACCGCGGCTGGATCGTCGACGGCGTGCGCATGCCCGACAAGGGCGAAGGGTTCTTCACCCGCGAGGTCTGGCGCGCGCGTGCGCAGCGGTACGGGACCGACGAGCTCGTCGATCTGCTGACCGCCGTGTCGCGCCGGATGGGGAAACGCTTCAAGGAGCGGATCGTGATCGCCGACCTGTCGGGGAAAGGTGGCGGGCCAGCGCGTGCCTGGCATGCCTCGCACCAGAGCGGTCGCGACGTCGATCTCGTCTATTACGTGCGCGACAAGAACGGCAAGTCAGTCGAGCCCGACCGTATGCGGATGTTCGACAAGGATGGCAAGGCGAAGGACGGCAGCGGCTACACCGTCGACGTGCCGCGGATGTGGCTACTCGCGAAGGAGCTGCTGACCGCACCCGAGGCGCCGGTGCAGTGGTTGTTCATCTACCAGCCGCTCGCCGAGCGCATCGTCGAGCACGCGATCGCGCAGAACGAGCCGGAAGCGCTGGTCGCGAAGGCGAAGCGTGCACTCAAGCAACCCGGCAACGGCGCGCCGCACATGGATCACATGCACGTGCGGGTCTACTGCAGCAAGGTGGACAAGGCCTACGGCTGCCTCGATCACGGTCCGATGGATCTGCTGGTCGAGCGCGAGGTCGAGCCGGCGCTCGAGCGGGTGGGCCGGCGCCTGCGCCGAAGGAGCCTGTAGGTCGTCTGCTTGAAAGTCTTAGCGACGGACTTCGTTAGGGCAGGGGCCGATCGGCGACTCGCGAGGGACCGGCGGGGGGAGCACGCCGGCGTCGCCAGACAGCGTTGTGAGGGCGTCATCGACAGCCGCATCGATGCTTCCGGTCGGCGCGGCGGACTCGGCCGCGGTGAGCACGGCGAGGGTTCGCAGCGCGGTGTCGAACGGGCGCACGTGGTTGGCGCGGGCATCCCCGGTCGGTGCTGACAGCACGAGGCTCAGCGCGCGATCGCCGTTGACCGCGACCGCCTGGCGGAGGAACCGCTTGTTGTCGTCGTACTCGAACCACACCGACGGCAGGCCGGCGGCCTCGTTCTCTCGCGGTCCGAGCTGAGACGGACCGACCCGCATGCGCAGCGCGGAGAGCTTCTCGCGGAGCGCGCAGGCGTACTTCTGAGTGTTGGTCGTGAGGTTCCGGCAGCTGACCGGCCACGAACAATACAGCTCGCGCGTGAACGGCTCCGAGGTCAGCAGGATTTCGCCGGGAGGTTGGTTGTGGAGCATCGAGACCAGCAGCCCGGGATAACTCGGATGGTCGGTCGCGCACCAGCCACGCGGGATGATGATGCGAACGCGATCGGCGCGCGAGGTGAAGACCTGCGTCGGACCCTGTGTGGGGCAGCCCTTCGGCTCGAGCTCCGCGTGCGATTCCTCGACGAGAAAACCGATCGCGAGCGCGATCGCGATCAGCATCGCGAGCGCACCGATCGCGGACGCGAGACGTGTCATCGCGGGCGACCGTAGCGCCGATCGACGATCGAAACGCGCGCTGTACTGCCGAACCTTCGGATCCGGATTGACTCCGGATTGACTGCGCGAACCTGAACAGGAGCCCAGTTAAATAGATCCGTACTTCGCGCGTAGTCTTGTTGACCGATTACATTCACACGAATATTGTGACGATACTTCGACGGACATTGGAGCTTCCCAAGGTTCACGAAGGTATCCAGCGACCACAGGGGACCTCGCAAAGAAAACCGACGACGCACCGCTCTTGCGAGTGGGTTCGTCGGTGCGAGGCGACCACGCGTGGCCGCTGACTCACGTCATCGAGGGAGAGCTTGTTGTTCACACGTCAGCGAGGCACCAACGCCGAGGCAACTCCGACCGGGACCGTGGTTCCGTTTCGGGGGCATCGGCGTCCGATCCTCGTCGACGTCGCGCATCGCCGCGATGACGAGACGGGGAGCGCCACGTCCGGCGCGCCGGCTCGCTCGACTGTTCTGAAGGAAGAGGAGCTCCGCGCGATCGAGGGCGTCTACGCCGAGGGCGTGACGGCCGTGCAGATCGTCGAGGTGTTCGTTAACCGCGGCATCAAGTTCTCCGAAGCGAGCTTCCGTAAGTACGTCCAGCAGGGCTTGTTGCCGCGCAGCCGCCGGGTCGGTCGCAAGGGCAAGCACCGCGGGTCGCTCGGCGTCTACCCGGCCAAGACCATCCGCCGGATCAACACCGTCAAGCAGCTGATGGCGGACGGCCACACGATCGAACAGATCCAGGGCCAGTTCCTGCTCTACACCGACCTCGCCGAGGGCGTCGCGGAGCACCTGACCGCGCTGACCAACAAGCTCGCCATCGATCTCGCGAAGTCCGAGCTGCCGAACAAGAAGGCGCTCGAGCGCGATCTGTCCGACGTCCGCAAGGACGGCGACCGCGTGGTCGAGAAGCTCACCGAGCTGACTCGCAAGGTCGCCGCTCCCAGCACTGATCGACTCCGTCTCGCCGGCGCCGCGGGGAGCGCCGAGGACTTGATGTGAACCACCACAGCAGCACCGAGGGGACCACATGAGCAACGACGACAACGACCGCGAAGAAGATCTGGATCAGGAGCTCGACATCACCACCGCCGATGACGGTGAGGGTGGAGAGGAGGCGGACGTCGAGGAGGGCGTGAGTGAAGACGCTCCCGAGATCAGCCGCAAGATCCGGCGTCGCCGGCGTCGGACACGTCCCCGCAGCAAGACCATCGCGATGAAGCGGCTGACCCGCGAGGAGCTGCGCGTCGGCGCGGCGATGTACCCGCCGGTCGACATCCCGCGCCCGACCTCGCGCGCGCAGTGCATGGAAGAGATCCGCCCGTGCCCGTGGGTCGCGTGCAAGCATCACCTCTATCTCGACATCAATCCCGAGACCGGCTCGATCAAGATCAACTTCCCCGATCTCGAGCCGTGGGAGCTGAAGCACACCTGCGCCCTCGATGTCGCCGAGCGCGGCGGTATCACGCTCGAAGAGGTCGGCGAGATCATGAACCTGACCCGCGAGCGCATCCGCCAGGTCGAGGTTCGCGGCTTGCTCAAGCTGAAGATGGGATCGCCGTCGCCCGACGAGCTCGGCGCCGAGCTGCTGGCCGGTAAGAAGATCGAGATCAACTAAGGCTCAGTCCGGGAGCGAGTTGACCGCTCCGACGGCGGTTGGTACACGCGCGGGATGAAGCGCGCGCTCGTTTCGGTCAGTGACAAGCGGGGTGTCGTCGAGCTGGCGGGGGTCCTCCACACGCTCGGCGTCGAGATCCTGTCGACGGGCGGCACGTATTCCGCGATCGCCGCTGCGAACATCGCCGTCAAGCAGGTGTCGGCGCACACCGGTGCGCCGGAGATCCTCGACGGTCGCGTCAAGACGTTGCATCCAAAGATCCACGGTGGCCTGCTCGGTCGCGACACGCCGGAGCATCGCCGTGAGATGGAAGCGAACGGCATCGTGCCGATCGATCTCGTGGTCGTGAATCTGTATCCCTTCGAGGCCACGATCGCGAAGCCGGGCACGACGCTCGAAGCGGCGATCGAGAACATCGACATCGGCGGCCCGGCGATGCTGCGCAGCGCGGCGAAGAACCACGAGCGCGTCGCAGTCGTCGTCGATCCGGACGACTACGCGTGGGTCGCGCAAGCGCTCCAGGCGGGCGGGCTGTCCGCGGGGCAGCGGCTGCAGCTCGCGCGCAAGGCGTACGCGCACACCTCTGCGTACGACGCCTCGATCGCGGCCTATCTGTCGGCGATCGACGACTCCGCCGCGGACACGCGCACGCAAGCACCGGCGCGCCGCGACCTGCCCGATACCTTGAGCTTCCAGTGGCGCCGGCTCTACGAGCTGCGCTACGGCGAGAACCCGCACCAGAAGGCGGCGTTCTACGCCGACGCGCGCTCGCCACTCGCCACGACCTCGCATCGCCCGACGATCGCCGCGGCCGAAGTGCTCGGTGGCAAGCAGCTGTCGTACAACAACATCCTCGATCTCGATGCGGCGCTCGGCCTGTGCCTCGAG
>JACCYD010000822.1 GCA_013696695.1 Deltaproteobacteria bacterium
ACCCTGAAGGAAGCAGCCGACCGCACGCAGTCGTCGCGGCTCGGCGAGCGATGCACGTTGCTGTTCACCCTGGCCGATCTCCAGATCGAGGCCGGGGACCTCGAGGATGCGCGGAAGACCTTGGCCCGCGTAGGAAATATCGGCGTCAATGACCGCGCCATCCTGAGCTCGATGCACCTCAAGCTCGCCGACATCGAAGAGCGGCTGGGCAACCGTAACCAAGCGGAATGGGAGCGAAATCGGGCAAAAGAGCTCCAGTTCGAATAACCCAGCCAGGCTCCTGCAACAACGCTGGCCTCGCTCCGAAAAAGGTGTAAAGAATCGCCAGTCTACAGACGCGCCCCCCACCGCGCGAACGGTGAACGCTGCCGCCAGCAACGGCGTCTAAGGAACCACCTGTGTCCTCCCATTCTTCAGCCGCTTCACTGCGGAACGCCGACGCCGGCGGCTCGATCGATGACGAACCACCCGTCTCCGCAAGTCTGCTGCGGTACGTGGTCATCCTCCGGCGGCGGGCCTGGATCATCCTCTCGATCATCGCGATCGGCGTGACCGGCACGGTGCTGTACACGATGCGCCAGCCGAAGATCTATGCGGCGACAGCGACGGTGGTGGTCAATCCGCAAGCGCCGCGTGTTCTTGGCTCCCAGAACGAGGACGTCATCGAGCTCGGCGCCGGCAGCTACTGGTCAAACCAGGAGTACTACAACACCCAAGTCGACATCATGACGGGGTTCCCGATCTCGCGAGCCACCGTGATCAAGAAGCACGGAGACGTCGCGTTCTACGACAAGCTGGCCCCCGCCACAGAGTTCCAGCATCTCACCGAAGAGCAACGGATCGACGAAGCGGCCGAGATTCTCAAGGAGATGTTGACGGCGGCGCAGAACCGCGAGAGCCGGATCATCGCGGTCACGGTGAAGCACACCGACAAGGATCTCGCGCGCGATCTCGCGAACGAGCACGTCAAGAGCTACATCGCCGCGACGCTCGCCAAGCGGACCGGCGGCGCCGACAAGAGCAGCCGATACCTGTCTTCCGAACTCGATGCCGCCGAGAAGGCGCTCCGCACGTCGGAGCAGGACCTCTATGCGTTCAAGGATCAGAACGACATCATCTCCGTGTCGCTGGAGGACAAGCAGAGCATCCTGGCCGCCGACATCGCTCGATACTCCAGCGCGCTGGGCGAGGCTCGAATCAAGCGCATCGAGATGGGGTCGTTGCGCAAGCGAGCGCTCGCGCTACGCGGCGAGGAGGTGCTCGAGTCGCCGGTGTTCGCGCTGTCTTCGAACTCCGACGCGGTCGACGAGCTCAAGCATCAGTACATCACCGAGAAGCAGAAGTTCCTCGAAGTCCAGGAGCAGTTCGGACCCAAGAGCGAACCGTATCTACAGCAGCACAAGAAGGTCGACGACCTGTACGCACAGATCCAGGCCGAGGCTCGTCGTGCCATGCGCGAGCTCGAGGAGCGCTATCAGGCCGCCATCGCGGCCGAGGGCTCGTTCGTCGCCGAGGTCGAGCGACTCAAGAAGGAGGCACTCGCGCTCGGTCCGCTGGCGGTCGCATACAACCGACTCGAGCGCACCCAGAAGAGCGACGAGGAGAATTTCAGTCGCCTGATCGGTCGACTCAACAGCAGCAAGCTCGAGGGCCGCAACGAACAGATCAACGTCGACGAGCACGAGTACGCGCGCGACGCGTTCCTGGTCTTCCCCCGGATGAAGATCAACGTGGCGATCGCGCTGACGCTCTCGTTGATGCTCGGCGCCGGGCTCGCATTCCTCCTCGACTACCTCGATCGGACGATCAAGAGCGCCGAGGACGTGGAGCGCGCGGTCGGCGCGCCGCTGCTCGGCGTGATCCCGGTCGTCGTCGACGTTCCCACCGGTGACGACCCCAAGGCGCAGCGGGATCGAGATCTCTACGTGTTCGAGAATCCCACTTCTCGCGCCGCCGAGTGCTGCCGGTCGATCCGCACCAACATTCTCTTCTCCGCGGCCGACAGACCGATGAAGGTGATCACCGTGTCGAGCCCGCGACCGCGCGAAGGCAAGACCACGACCACCATCTACATGGGCACGACGATGGCGCAGAGTGGCCAGAGGGTGCTGCTCATCGATACTGACCTTCGCCGGCCGCGCCTGCACAAGTCCCTCGGAGTATCGAAGGCCCGAGGGCTGACGAACCTCCTTCTAGGTGATGCCGAGATCGACGACGTCATCAAGTCGACCGACATTCCCAACCTGTACGTGCTGCCGTGCGGGCCTCAGCCGCCTAACCCTGCCGAGTTGCTGCTCACCAACCGGTTCAAGCAAGTGCTCGCCGAGCTGGTTTCGCGTTTCGACCGCGTCTTGCTCGACTCGCCACCGGTGCTGGCGGTGACCGACGCGGTTGTGCTGAGCCGCCTTTCCGATGGCGTGATGCTGATCGCGCAGGCCGGGAAGACCCAGCTCGCCGATATCACCACCGCCGGCCGGCAGTTCAAGGATGTCGACGCCCCGATTCTGGGCGTGATCCTCAACGACATGGACATCACCGACCGCCGTTACGGCGGCTACCACTACTACGCGTACGGCAACTACGGCGAGACCGCCAAGACCGAGGGATAGGCAGTATGTCGTCAGGCTTCCGCCCTCCAACCGGTAGGCTCAGCGGCACATCGGCGTCGCTGTCGGCGTCCTTGCC
>JACCYD010000860.1 GCA_013696695.1 Deltaproteobacteria bacterium
GGTGATCGATGCGCTGCTTCAGCGCCGCGAGCGGCACCGGTGCGCTGACCTTGTCGTATTCGAAGCAGTAGCCGCACGCCAGGTTGCAGCGACGAGTCACGATCAGATGGGCGACGATCGGGCGATCGCGATCGATCGCTGCCACCGCGAGCCGACCTGCGAGCCGCAGATCGCGCAACGGTTGCCAGTTCTTGCGGTGCCTGGGCTCGTCGGCGTGCATGACGCCAGGCAATGCGATCAGTGTGCCGATCCGACCTTCGGTCAGTTAGCCAGGTCGAGCGTCGCCGCGTTCGACACCAAGCGTCAGATCACGCCCACTCGATCACCGGCCAGCCGCGCTTGCGAGCATGCCGGCGAAGCCGCGCGTCGGGATTGATCGCGATCGCGCGCCCGACCCGCTCGAGCAGCGGCAAGTCGTTGTAGCTGTCCGAGTAGAAGTAACTCCGAGCGAGATCGACGTCATGCTCCGCGGCCCACGCCTCGGCGAGCGTGACCTTGTGCTGCCCGAAGCACAGCGCCGCGGGTTTGCCGGTGAACGTGCCGCGCGTCGCATCGACCTGCAGGCGCGAGCTCAGCACATGATCGATGCCGACGCCGCGCGCGACCGGGCCCGCCGCGTATTGCGTCGAGCCAGTCGCGAGCACGATCATGTGATCGGCCTGGCGATGATGCGCGAGCGCGACCATCGCACCGGGCGCGACCTCGGGCGCGACGTGGTCGCGATACCAGATCTCGCACTTCGCGATCATGTCGGCCTCGGAGTCGCCCTCGAGGTCGGCGATCAGCTTGGTAAACACCGTGTCCATGTCGAGGACCGCGAGCTTGTACATCGCGCTCCAGTAGATCGCCTTCGCGAATACCCGCGTCGACAGCTCACCGCGGTTGCGGAGGAACCGGACCCAGCTCATGCCGGTCTCGATCCGCAGCAGAGTGTTGTCCATGTCGAAGAAGGCCGCCGGCTTTCCCATCGGCGGCACCGTAGCACCGCTTATAATCGGGGCGATGCCGGACGATCGCGACGCGGTACCGACGCGCGCCGATCGACCGGGCGCCGAATCGAAGCCGCGCGCCGCGGCGACCGACGAGCCCGTGATCGGCAGAGCCTCCACCGCGCAGCGCTACCTCGCCGATCGCGAGATCGCCCGCGGCGGCATGGGCCGCGTCGTCGAGGCGATCGACACCGTGCTCGGCCGCACCGTCGCGCTCAAGGAAGCGCTGGTCAACGACGAGGAGACGCTGCAGCGGTTCGCGCGCGAGACCCGGATCACTGCGAAGCTCGAGCACCCGTCGATCGTGCCGGTCTACGACGCCGGCACCGCACCCGATGGCACCCGGTTCTACGTGATGCGCCGAGTGTCGGGCCAGCCGCTCGACAAGCTGGTCGACGCGGCGACCACGCTGAACGCGCGCCTCGCGCTGGTGCCGCACGTGCTCGCAGCCGCGCAAGCCATCGCGCACGCGCACAAGCGCTCGATCCTCCATCGCGACGTCAAGCCGCCGAACATCCTGGTCGGCGAGCTCGGCGAGACCGTGGTCATCGATTGGGGGCTCGCGAAGGAGCTCGGCGAGCCGGATGACACCGACGATTTGCAGTCGCGCACGGCGAGTCAGTCGCTGATGACTCGCTACGGCGCGGTCGTCGGCACGCCGGGCTTCATGCCGCCCGAGCAAGTCAAAGGCGAGCCGGTCGACGAGCGCGGCGACGTGTTCGCGCTCGGCGCCACGCTGTACTACGTGCTCACCGGCAAGCCGCCGTTCCGTGGCCCCACCGGCGACGACATCATGCGCGACACGCTCGAGCGTCCGGCGCGGCCTCTGCGCGAGGTCGCACCCGGCGTTCCTGCGGAGCTCGCTTCGATCGCCGACACGGCGCTTGCCGCTACCGTCGACGATCGCTATCGAGATGCTGGCGAGATGGTCGCAGAGCTCCAGCGGTTTCTCGCCGGGCAGCTCGTCGCGTCGCACGACTACACCACGCTCGAGCGCGCGGCGCGATTCGTCCGCCGCCATCGCGTCGCGGTCTCGGTCGTCGCGATCGCGCTGGTCGTGATCGTCGTCGGTGGCGCACTCGCCATCGAGCGCATCCTCGACGCGCGCGACACCGCAGCCGCCGAAGCCGAGCGCGCGATCCGCGAGCGCGCGGAGGCCGACATCGCCCGGCGCGAGGCCACCGATCGCGCCGACGAGCTGGTCGTCGAGAAGGCGCGCCTGCAGATCGCGACCAACCCGACCGCGGCGGTGGCCCAGATCAAGCGGCTCGCGACTTCGAAGTACTGGCGCGAGGTCCGCGACATCGCGGCATCCGCGCGAGCAGCCGGCGTCGCCTGGGAGCTGCCGGCGGCAGGCGCGGATCGGATCTCGGTCGCGGGCAGCACGGGTGTGACGGCGGGCAAAGACGGCGCGATCCGGCGGATCGATCTGGTGACTCGCCGCAGCGAGGAGCTCGCGCGGTATCCGGCGCCGGCACGCGCGGTGATCGCGGAGGACGGCCGGCGCGTGCGCGGGTATGCGGGGTCGACGATCGTGCGCATCGATCTCGACACCAAGGCGCGCCGCGACATCGTCGCGCCCGAGCAGCCGCAATCACTGATCGTGCTGCGCGACGGTGTCGTGTGGTCGGATCGCACGAAGGTGTACCTGCTGAGCGACGCCACCACCGAGCCGATACGCCTCGACATTCCGCTACCTCCTCACCTCGGCATCTGGACCTCGCCCGACGACGCGTGGCTCGGCGTCTGCACCGGCACCGCCATCCATCTGATCAAGACCGCGGAGCCCACGCGCGTGCACGAGATTCCCGACCGGTATTGCGCGCCGAGGTGGTGGGCGCCGGATCTCTCGACGTTCAAGTTCTACACGTCCACCGGCACGCGCGAGATCGTCGAGGTCGCGCTCACCGATCCGCCGAAGGTGATCTCGAGAACGCCCGTCACCAAGGAACACAAGCGTCTCGACCTCCAGTACGGGCGGTCCGACGCGAGCCAGATCCTGCCAGTACCGAGCGCCAGCAATTTGTCGACCTTCGAAGGCGGCCGGCTCGACGTGCGGTATGCGTCGATCGCGGTGACCTCGCCCGTCGGCGACGCGATGCTGCAGTGGCCAACGCAGATCACCACCGTCGGCGCCGCGGCCAACTCGCCGTACGTGCTCGCGCTGAGTCGCGACAAGGTCGTCGTGTGGAACCTCGCCGAGGTCCTTCCGCGCCGCCTACGCGACCTCCGAGCGTCACAGGCGGCGTTCGTCGCCGACGATCAGCTGGTCACGGAGTCGCCACCACGGTGGTACGACCTCCGCACCGGCGACTACACGGAGCTCCCGGAGATCGCACCTGGGTCGTTCCTGACCGGCTCTCCCCGCGGCGATGCCGTGATGCTCGTGACGTTCCAGGGACCGTCGATCGCACGCCGCGGCTCCGCGCCGAAGCCAGTGGGAATCTTCGCCTACGCCGCCGCCGAGATCGCCGATCTGGATCACGTGATCTACGCGAAGGCCGACGGCAGCCTGATCTCCCGCGATCTCCGCACGAACCAGGACACCATCCTGCTCGCGCGCACCACGACGCCGCGCTGGCTGACCGTCGACGATCCCTGGATCATCGCCGCGTACGACGACGACACCGTGTGGCGCCACGATCGCGCGACGGGCCGGAGCGAGACCCAGCTCCACAAGCAGGCGCGGACGATCGACGGCACCGTCTATTCCGCCGAGGGCACGCGGTTTCGCACGTGGCGAGGCGATGGCTCGGTCGAGGAGCTGGTGGCTCCGGCGACAATCCTGAGCTCGTTCGCCATCGATGCGACGCACGCGATGGTCTACTTCGAGACCGAGCCGCCGATGCTCGCGGTGTTCGACGACAAGCCGCGGTTGATCGGCGTGCCCGTGCGCGATCCCGTCACCACCGGACCTGCCCTCACGATCTATCACGAACGCGGCGCGGTCCCCGAGCTCCAGATCACCGACGAGGTCACCGGGATCCGCTGGGTGGTCGGGCGCTCGACCCGACGCTTCCAGCACCCGGCCCTGTCGCGAAACCAGCGCTATCTCCTCGCCTTCACCTCCGAGGACAATCGCTTCGACGTCCCTCTGATCTGGGACGTCAGCTTGCCCGCCACGGCCGCGGCGACGGCGGCCTGGCTCGATCAGCTGACCAACGTGGTCAGCGCACCACGCTGAGATCGAGGATCCGCACGAGGATGTTCGAGCCGGCGTGCGTCACCGTCGACGCCAGGATCGAGCCGGTCGCCGAGCGCATCCAGCCGAACATCAAGCCGGGGAAGAACGTCGCGAGCGCGCGCGGATCGCCATCCTTGGGCAGATGGATCACGGCGAACGCCGCGGCCGACAGCACGAGCGCGAGCCCGATACCCCCACCCATGATGCGCCGCTTCGGAGGGAACCGCTTCTCGAGCAGGCCGAGCAGGAAGCCGCGGAAGAACAGCTCCTCGGGCAGCGCGACGACGACCAGCTGCACGGCACAGAACTCGAGCGACAGCGTCTGCGATGCCGGTGATCCCATCAGCGTGACCGGCGGGAAGTGCACCGCGTCGAGCCCGCCGTAGCGGTTGCACATGCCGCGCGGGACCAGGTTCGCGAGCAGCTCGGACTTGCACGCGATCTCGTAGAACACGAAGTAGCCGAGGACGAACAGCGGGAAGATCACGCAGAACGCGACGGCGGCCGTGATCAAGCCGCGCTTGAGCGGCTCGAGGTGGAAGCCGTAGTGAACGAGGTCTTCCTTGCGGCGCCACGCGAAGAACACCGGCACGTAGAGGAACAACACGGCCACCAGCGCCGAGCCGAGATGACCGACGCCCGGCAGCGTGATGTTGATCTGGACCAGCCCGGCGACCAGCGCACCGACGGCGCAAAACGCGAGCAGCGCGTCGCGTCCTGCTTTGCGGTCGGCATCGAGTGGCTCCGTCAACGGAGCCTCGACGTTAGCCGATTACGGCGTTGCTGCGGGGGCTACTCGGTGCGGAGCGGTTCGTACGAGCCGGTGATCACGGTGTCGCCGATCGACTCGGTCTGCAGCTCGGCGACGAGCGTGAGGACGTCGGCGGCGGCATCGGCGTCGTTGACATACCCCCACACCTGCACGAACGCGACCGGCGCGACGCCGAGCTCGACGACCATGAACAGGCCATCTTCCGACGCTGCCGCCTTCTGCGTGTGGCGGACCGGGAGGCCGACCGACGACGAGAAGTAATAGGTGTCCGTGCCGGGGACCAGGTTCGCCTGGTTCTGCGCCTCGATCTCGGCGTGGGTGCCCGAGTCGAGCGCGCCCGATTCGGTGACGACCGTCGCGACGAAGTTCGAGACCTCGCGATCCTGGCAGTCGCGCATCGCGCCGGCAAGCACACCGGTGTTGGGGGTGCGAGAGATCCCGATCAGCGCCGGCATCGTGGCCGCGGTAGCCTTCGACACGGTGCGGATGCTGCCCTCGGTCTGCAGCGCGACACCCGGCTCGACCTTCTGGTTGAGCAGCAGCGTATCGAGCGACTCCGGGTCCGTCAGTTTGTAGCCGAAGCGCGTGACGCCGACCGGGATCACGATGTCGACCTCGGCGTTTTCGTCGGAGGTCTTGGTGTCGAACACGTCGTTGATGTCCTGGCCACGGAACGCGATGATCGAGGCGTTCGGCACCAGGTTGTCGCTCTGGAAGTCGAGCACCGTCGTCGACAGGGTGACCTCGACCGTGGTCGCCGGGTCGGCGTTCGCCGTGTTGAGGCAGCTGAAGTCGGCCGGGCCGATTTCCATCCAGCTGTCCTCGGCGAGCTCCATGTTCGCCTTCATCGAAAGCTCGGGCTTCTTGAAGCCGATGTTGGCCGCCTCCGGCGCATCGGCCGGCGGAGAATCGCCTCCGCCACAGGCGACGAGGGCAAGAGCGAGGGCAGAGATGAGGGCGGAATAGGTGCGCATGTTCAAGTGACTCCCGGCAGGAACGACTGCGTTGTAGGCCAGCCCGCAGGCTGGATCAATAGTTTCCCGCGGTCCCAACCCCTCGGTGGAACGGCCAGCACAGCTGGCCGT
>JACCYD010000868.1 GCA_013696695.1 Deltaproteobacteria bacterium
CGCGCACGGCGATGGCAAACGTCGACTCGGTGGCCGCGTAACGGATCGACACCGGGCGTGGCGACCGCGTGTCGCGGCGATCTTTCGGATCGACCTCCGCGAACACCTGCTTGCCTTGCTCGTCGACGAAGCGAAGATCGCGGTGCAGCTGACGCACGGCAACATCGCCCAGACGTTCGACCTCGGCCGCGTCGGCGAGACCTACTACATCACGATGGAGTTCGTCGACGGCGCGGATCTCTACAAGATCCTGCGCCGCGCGTCCGAGCAGGATCTCGAGATGCCGCTCGACGTCTGCGCGTTCGTCGGCAAGGAAGTCGCGAGCGCGCTCGATCACGCGCACCGCAAGAAGGATCACATCGGCAAGCCGCTCGGCATCGTCCATCGCGACGTGTCGCCGCAGAACGTGCTGGTGTCCTACGCGGGCGAGGTCAAGCTCGTCGACTTCGGCATCGCGAAGGCGACGATGAAGGCGCGCCAGACCGCCGCCGGCGTGATCAAGGGCAAGTACTACTACATGAGCCCCGAGCAGGCCTGGGGCGATCCGATCGACTACCGCTCGGACATCTTCTCGGCGGGCATCGTGCTCTACGAGATGATCACGGGGCAGATGCTCTATCTCGAGGAGGATCTGCACAAGCTCCTCGACATGGCGCGCAAGGCGGAGATCGCGCCGCCCTCGCAACTGCGCAAGGGCGTGCCGCCGCAGCTCGAGAAGATCGTGATGCACGCGCTGCAAAAGATCCCGGGCGATCGCTATCAGAACGCCGGCGACTTCGCGACCGACCTCGAGCGCTTCCTCCACAGGTATTCGCCGGTGTTCACGGCGGGCAGGATCTCGTCGCTGATCAAGCAAGTGCTCGGCGATCCGATGCAGATCCCGAACGACCCCGGGTTCCCGGACATCGAGATCCGCGAGGGCGTCAACTCGACGCACACGATCGACGACTCCGAGCTCGCGCACGCCGCGGACAAGGAAGACCTCCGCACCGAGAACTCGGTGATCTTTCGCGTCGCCGAGCTCAAGCCGCCGCCGGGCCAGGCGCCGATGCAGGTCGCGAAGCCGGTCGCGAAGCCCGCGCCGAAGCTGTCGCCCAATCCCGCCGCGAAGCAGCCGGAGCCGCCGCGCAAGCAGGAGCTGCCGCTCCCCGCCAACGCGATCCCGTCGATTGCACAGGCGTCCCGGATCCCGAGCGTGGCGAAGAAGCCAGCGTCGCGGCCGCCGGTCGACCAGCCGCGTCCGCAGAAACCGCGTCACGCCCACGAAGAGACGCGTCAGCTACCGCACGCACCACCGAGCGGCGACGAGAGCGGGCTGCTCGATCCGGCGAGCGGTCGCAAGCTCTCCGTCGCGCAGTGGGACTCGGTCGACACCGACGGCGCCGGCGGCGAGCTCGACAACATCGGCGAGCGCACGATGATCAGCGCCCCGCCGAGCGTCGGGTTCATGATGGATGTCGCCGGCGAAGATGGCATCGACGCGACGATGATCACCGGCGCGCCGACGCGCGAGGACGATACCAACGACGAAGCCCTCGACCGCGAGAGCGACTCGATCGACGACGAGCCGAACGATTCGATCGACGACGAGGAAGGCCCGACGATGGCGCGCGATGTCGGCCAGGTGACGGCGAGGCAATCGGTGCGGACAGGGAAGTCGCAGGCGCCCGCCGCGTTCGCCGCGAAGATCCACGCGCCCGCAGTCTCCGAGCTCCGCAAGCCGAAGGCTTCGCGTCGCACGCCGGGGCAGGGCACGCCGATGTCGAACGTGCTGCAGCAGATCGTCGGTTCGCAGGCGAGCGAGCCGATGCCGGTGCCGCGCGCGCCCGATTCGTCGCAGATGACCGCGCAGGGTTCGCAACCGCCGCAACCCCCACCGCAGTTCCCGTCGGCAACCCCCGGTGGACAAGCGGCGATGGGCTACGCCACCGATGCGTCCGGGAGGCCACTCGGCGTCCCGACGCCACCGGGCATGGCGCCGCTCGCGCAGCCGAACGTGCCAGCCCATCTCCAGCCGTACATGCACGCGCAGGGCGTGCCGCAGCAGCACTACGCGCAGCAGCAGATGCAGCCGCCGCAGTATTCGCAGTATCCGCAATACCCGCAGATGTCGCCCGGCGCGCTCTATCAGATGGGCTATCCGCAGCCGCAGCCGGCGACGCTGACCGGACAGATGCGCTTGTACGAGGTCGATGAGATTCCGTCGCAGTACAAGATCGGCGCAGCGCGCAAGCGATGGTTCACCTACGCGGTCGCCGGCATCATCGCGATCTCGGTCGCTGCGATCGCGACGTTCTTGATCATCCGCATGACCCGCGAGGGCTCGGGGACAACGTCGGGCTCGATCATCGTCGAGTCGCTGCCGACGGGTGCCGACGTGCTCTACGACGGCACCAAGGTCGGCGTCACCCCGATCACCATCGACGAGGTGCCCCTGGTACGGCACGAGATCAAGGTCGTGATGCCTCGCCACGCCATCTACGAAGAGAACGTCGACATCCCCAAGGCCACGGGGCAGGTCAAGGTGATGGCGATCCTCAAGCAAATCACCGGTAGGGTCGTGGTCGATAGCAAGCCCGATAAGGCCGACATCCTGATCGATGGGGTACCGAAGGGGCAGACGCCCAAGACCATCGTCGACCTCGACATGGCCTCGGCAAAGACCGTCGAGGTTCGTCTCAAGGGGTTTCAGCCCCATATCCAGGAGCTGAAATGGCCCCAGGACGGCAAGATCGACATCAACGTGAATCTGAAGCGGTAACCACCCACACGGTTTCCTTCCCCAGCGCAGACAACTGTCCTCGGTACGGCAGACCCCACCGAGATGTCGGCAGGCACGTGTGATCACGATCGTCGAGGGCGCGCAGACCTCTTCCCGCTGGCTCGCAGCTTGATAGGATGAGTGTCATGGGTCTTTCTCGACTGGTCGTCTCGGTAGGGCTCGCAGCACTGGTGTTGTCGTGCGGCAAGCGCCCAGAAGAAGGC
>JACCYD010000884.1 GCA_013696695.1 Deltaproteobacteria bacterium
CGATCGGCCGCGCATTCCGCCGCCGGTGCCGGAACCGTAGCCGATCGTGCCGTAGCGGCGGTTGCCGATGGTGCCACCACCGCTGGGGCCGAAACCCGAGCGGCCGTAGCCGTAGCCGCCGGTCCTCTCACCGGGTTCGTCGCCGAGCAGGTCGCCGTAGATGTTGTCGTCGTCGAACCCGCTCGAGATATCGCCGGTGCCGGTGAGCGACGCGAATGCGCCGCCTTCGTCTGGCTCCGTGCCGGCGATGATGCCGGCTGCGCGCGCCTCGTCGATCGCCTTCTGGCGGGCGAGCGCCGCTTCGTCGGTGACGTCGATCTTTGGCTTGTCGGCCTGCTTCGCAACCCGCGAGGACGGCGGCAGCGGCCGCGGCCCCGACACCCAGATCGTGTCCTCGGCGCAGTCACCGAGCTGGACCCGCAGTTGTCCCTCGTACCGCGGCGTCTTCTTCTCGCACGCAGCAACCAGCATCACCACGACGATCGCGAAACGCGTCATGGCGCGATGGTACACCGCGTTCCCACGTGGCGAAGGAACAGTCCGCGACCGACGCGAGCACCGGCACCACCGACGACGATGACGTCCGGTGTGTCGTCTGCGATCACCGCATCACGCACCGCGCGTATCGCATCGAGATGTCCGGCGCGCACGAGCACACGTTCGTCAACCCGGGCGGCGTCGTGAATCACATCGGTTGCTACGCGGCGGCTCCCGGATGCATCCAGAACGGCGATCCGCAGCAGGCGTTCTCGTGGTTTCCGGGATGGAGCTGGCAGATCGTTTCGTGCGGTCGCTGCCGCACGCACCTCGGTTGGATCTACCGCTGCGCCGGCGAGCAATTTCACGGGCTGATCGTCGCGGCGCTGCACGACTGACTCGCAGACACTCCGGACATCGATCCGGTTGTGGTTTGGTTCCCGACGCCGGGTTCGGTGCTCTCACCGCACCTGTGTCAAATCGCTACGATCGGGGATCGAGGACCATCACGATTACCAATTCCCGATCTGGTGACCGCGCAGAAAAGCGAGCTTTCACCATGAGATCGCGACGCTGGGTTCTACGATGGACGTCATGGGCGCGATCTCGAAGAACGTCATCTCCGAGGGTGAGTGGTGCGCACCGACGCGCGAGCTCAAGAACTCCAAGCTGCTGAAGCTCGTCCATCAGTCACGGAAGATCATCACCGAGACCACGCCCTGTGTGGTCGAGGTGACGCCGCAAGAAGACGTCGTCATGCTCGTCAATCGCAAGCCCGAGCCGCCGGTGACCGATGCGCCCGAGGCCATCGTCGCCGCGATCGTGACGCCCGAGCCGGAGGTCGACGAGGTCGCCGCCGAGCGGCGCGAGGCCATCGCTCGGACCGAGATCGCGCGGGTCGCGATCGCGCCGTTCACGGTCGATGCGGAAGGCTCCGCGGCGCAGTATCCGGTATATCGTGATCGCTTCCGGTCGCTACGCGTCGCGTTCGCGCTGATGTCGCTCGCTGCGGTGGCCGCCGTGCTGTTCGTGATGCTCGCGCGCTGATAGCCTGCGCTCGATGGATCTCGACATGGTTGCGATCGCGCGCCGCGTGCTCGCCGACAACGGCTTCGATCCCGAGATGCCCGAGGGCATCATGCAAACAGTCCCGCTTGCCCCCGATGTCGGGGATGCGGTCGATCTGACGGACCTGCCGTGGTCGTCCGTCGACAACGAAGAATCGCGCGATCTCGATCAGATCGAGCATGCCGAGGCGCTCGACGACCACACCATCCGGTTGCGGATCGGCATCGCCGACGTCTCCGCGTTCGTCCCGAAGGGCTCGCCCGTCGATCGCCACGCGTACGCGAACACCGCCTCGCTCTACACCGGCGTGCGCGTGTTCCCGATGTTGCCCGTCGAGCTCTCCGAGCAGCGCACCTCGCTGCTCGAAGGCGGCGAGCGGCTCGCGGTGGTCACCGAGATGGTGGTGCGGCGCGATGGCTCGCTCGATGACAGCCAGACCAAGATCTACCGGGCGCGCGTGCGAAATCACGCGAAGCTGGTCTACGAGCGCGTCGGCGCGTGGCTCGAGGGCGACGCCTCCGCGAAACCGCGCGACGAGGAGATGGCGCGCCAGGTCCGGATGCACGACGCGGCGGCGCAGGTGCTGCGGCGCCGGCGGTACGAGCTCGGTGCGCTCGACTTCGAGACCATCGAGGCGAGGCCGGTCACCAAGAATGGCCGCATCGTCGATCTCCAGGTCATCCACAAGAACCGGGCGCGCGAGCTGATCGAGGATCTGATGATCGCCGCGAATGGTGCCACCGCGCGATTCCTCGAGAATCGTGGCTCGTCGTCGATCCGCCGCGTCGTGCGCGCGCCGAAGCGGTGGCCGCGCATCGTCGAGCTCGCGGCAGAGCTCGGCGTCACGTTGCCCGTGGAGCCCGATGCCGTGGCGCTGTCGACGTTCCTCGAGAAGCGGAAGGCCGCGGACCCCGCGCGGTTCGGCGATCTCTCGCTGTCGATCGTCAAGCTTCTCGGGCCCGGCGAGTACGTGCTACAGCGCGCCAGCGATCCGGACACCGGGCACTTCGGCCTCGCGGTCGAGGACTACGCGCACTCGACGGCTCCGAATCGCCGCTATCCCGATCTGATCACGCAGCGCTTGCTCGTCGCGATCTCCAGCGGCAAGCCCGCGCCTTACAGCGACGACGAGCTGCTCGCGATCGCGGCGCACTGCACCGAGCGAGAGAATGCGGCGCGCAAGGTCGAGCGGCAGATCCGCAAGGTCGCCGCGGCGATCCTGCTGACGCCGCGGATCGGCGAGGAGTTCGATGCCATCGTCACCGGCGTCGCCCACAAGGGCACGTTCGCGCGGCTGCTGCGGCCGCCGGCCGAGGGCCGCGTGGTGACGGGCGAGCGCGGGCTCGATGTCGGCGATGCGATCCGCGTGCGCCTGGTCGATACCGAGCCGAACCGCGGCTTCATCGACTTCGCGGCGCTGGGCAAGCGGTGATGCTAGCGTACCGGCCATGCGGCTCGCAGCTGTCCTCGTTCTGATCGCGGCGTGCGAGAAGCAAGGTCCGGTCGAAAGCACGCCGGGCCTGTCGTCGACGAGTGGCACCGCCACGCCGGTGATCAAGGCCGTCGACGCGGGCGTCGCGACGATCGGCACGGATGCCGTCGCGCCCGCATCCGCGGATGCGGCGGTCGCGGTCGTCACGCCCGACGCGGCGGTGCGGCGAGGCGTCACGCCCCCCGATGTCGGGCGCCGCCGCGATGATGTGGGGATGTCCGACGAGAATGCGGCGCGGATCGCGGATCTGCTGACCGCCGACTTCGACAAAGATCAGGGGCAAGGCGCCATGAACCGGCGGCCGCCAACTGCCGACCTGGGACAACAGGGTGGTGCTGGGGGTGGACGAGGGACGCGCGGCGACGGCGACGCACGCATCGGCACCGGTCGGGGCCAGAGTCCGAAGGTCGATGGTCCCGGGTCGGGAAGCGCGAGCGATACGCCGAGCGGGCGGATCTCGATCGCCGACAAGCGCGCGTTCGACGACACGTCGCTCTCCGTCGACATGGTGCTGATGAAGGTGCAGTCCGCGTACATGGCCGGCGTGAAGCGCTGCTACAAGACGCAGCTCAAGCAGGATCCGTCGATGCGCGGCAAGGTCAAGCTGGGGATCACCGTCAACGAGTCGGGGCGTTCGGTGGGCGCGAAGGCCAGCGGGTTCTCGACGGCGATCGATGACTGCCTGAAAGGCCTGATGCAGCTCTGGAACTTCCCGGTCCCGAAGGACAAGGACGGCGAGACCACCGGTGCTGGCTTCGAGATCACGTTACAGCTCGTTCCAGACTGACAGAAACAGGGTGTCGTCAGAACACGGCGCTGCTAGCGTTGGGGCCATGCGGCTCGCAGTGTTCCTATTCCTGCTCGCGGCGTGCGAGAAGCAAGGCCCGGTCGAGAGCACGCCGGGCTTGTCCTCGTCATCGGACGCCACCACGCCGGTGATCAAGGCCATCGATGCGGGCGTCGCGACGATCGGTACGGATGCCGTCGCGCCCACCCCGGCGGATGCGGCGGTCGCCGTGGGCACGCCCGACGCCGCGGTGAGGCGACGGGACCCCGATCGGATCACCATCTCCGACGAGGATGCGCGGGCGATCGCGGACATGCTCACCTCCGACGGACCCCGCGTGGGGGAAGACATGACCAAGCGCCGTCCAGGTTCTGATCTGTCCAGGCAGATCGAGGAGGTTCGAGACGGCGGACGCACGGTTTCGATCGGTGGTGGTGGCGGACGAGGGACGCGCGGTGAGGGTGACGTGCGCACCGGATCGGCAAGCCCGAGCGACGCACCGAGCGGACGGATCTCGATCGCCGCCAAGCGCGCGTTCGACGACACGTCGCTCACCGTCGACATCGTGGTGATGAAGATCCAGTCGGCGTACATGGCCGGCATCAAGCGCTGCTACAAGGCGCAGCTCAAGCAAGACCCGGCGATGCGCGGCAAGGTCACGCTGACGATCCACGTCAACGAGACCGGCCGCTCGGTGAGCCCGAAGGCGAAGGGCTTCTCGACGGCGATCGATGACTGTCTGAGCGGCATGATGTCGTCGTGGCGCTTTCCGATCCCGAAGGCCAAGGACGACGAGGCCACCACCGCTGCGTTCGAGATCACGTTGCAGCTCGTTCCCGACTGACAGTGCTAGCGTTGGGGTATGCGGATCGCAGCGCTGGTGATGTTGTTTGCGGCGTGTGAGAAGCAAGGTCCGGTCGAGAGCACGCCCGGTGTGTCCTCGTCGTCGGGCACCACCACGCCGGTGATCAAGGCCATCGATGCGGGCGTCGCGACGATCGGCACGGATGCGCCCACACCGGCGGATGCAGTGGTCGCGGTCGTCACGCCCGACGCCGCGGTGAGGCGACGGGACACCGATCGGATCACCATCTCCGACGAGGACGCGCGGGCGATCGCGGACATGCTCACCTCCGACGGACCCCACGTGGGGGCGGACATGACCACGCGCCGTCCAGGTTCTGATCTGTCCAGGCAGATCGAGGAGGTTCGAGACGGCGGACGCACGGTTTCGATCGGTGGTGGTGGCGCCGGACGAGGGACGCGCGGTGACGGCGACGTGCGCACCGGTCAAGGCGGTGGGAAGGTCGACAGTCCCGGATCGGCAAGCCCGAACGACGCACCGAGCGGGCGGATCACGATCGCGAACAAGCGAGCGGTCGACGACACGTCGCTCACCGTCGACATCGTGGTGATGAAGGTGCAGTCGGCGTACATGGCCGGCATC
>JACCYD010000902.1 GCA_013696695.1 Deltaproteobacteria bacterium
CGAACAGCACCTTCGCGAGCAGGCCGAACCCGGCACCGACGAACGGCGCGCGTCCGGTCACCGCCTCGTACAGCACGCAGCCGAGCGCGAACACGTCGGCGCGCACGTCGAGATCGCGATCGCCACGGGCTTGCTCGGGCGCCATGTAGCCGGGCGTCCCGATCACCATGCCCGTGCGTGTCATCGCGCGCGTCTGCGCGACATCCAGCGTGCGGGCGATCCCGAAGTCGAGCACCTTGAGGCCGGCGATCTCGCCATCGACGAGGAACAGGTTGTTCGGCTTGATGTCGCGATGAACGATGCCGGCCGCGTGGGCGATGGTCAGCGCTTCCGCGGTGTAGCGCACCACAGCGACCGCCTCGTCGATGTCTAGCAGGCCGATCCGCAGGCGCTTCCCGAGATCCATGCCCTCGAGCCACTCCATCGCGAGGTACGGCACGTCATCGGCTTCGCCGTGCGCGATGTAGCGCACGATCCGTGGGTGCACGAGCTCGGCGAGCACCTGCGCCTCCCGCACGAACCGGGCGTGCGCATCTCCTGTCATCAGCTTGACCGCGACCACCTGCCCGCTTGCCCGGTCGGTCGCTCGCCACACGGCACCCATGCCGCCCTTGCCGGCGATCCGCTCCAGGTCGAAGCGATCGGCGATCACCAGCGGCAGCGCGGTGGCGAGGGTGACGGTCTCCATGACGAGCGCCCCAGCCGAGCAAGACCAGCACCAACGCGAGCCGCGGCTAACTCGGCGCAACTGGCGGATGTCTTGCGCGATTCGTCGGCTGTTGCAGTTCGCGTTGCCGGCAACTCAGATCGTGCAAGTTCTCGCACATCGAGCGTCTATCCGCAGTCGTGCCGCGACAACCCAACGGTCAGATGCGGATAGAACGCTCACGGCAACAGCACGAGCTTGCCGACGGTGTTGCCCGATTCGATGTCGGCGTGTGCGCGCGCGACGTCGGCGAGCGGATAGGTCACCACCGGCGGCGCGACGAGCCTGCCGGCCTCGAGCCACTGGACGATCTGGCCGAGTCCCTCCGCCAGTAGCTCGTTGCGATCGAACAGGTAGCTGAGATTGAAGGCGAGCACCGAGTGGCTCGAGTTCGTCATCTCGAGAGGGCTGAACCGCGGGGTGCGTACGTAATCGAGAGCGAGCTTCGGCCAGTTCGGCTTGCCGCCGGTCCTCGGCATCATCGAATGAAATCCGTAGACCACCAGCTTGCCCGCGCGCCGCAGATGTTTGTAGCTGTCGCCGAGGGTGGCCACACCGTTGGCGTCGAGGATCAGGTCATAGCCCTCGGGTGCGAAACGCTCGACCTCGCGCCATAGATGCTGGGTGGACTTGTCGATCACGTGATCCGCCCCGGCTGCCTTCGCCGTGGCGATCTTGGCCGTCTTGCCAACGACGCCGGTCACTTCGCAACCGGCGATCTTCGCCATCTGGACGAGTGCACCACCGACGCCACCTGCCGCCGAGTGCACGAGCACACGTGCACCGCGTCGCGGGTGCGCGAGCTCGAACAGCGCGTACCACGCCGTCATGTACACCGCGGGAATCGCGGCGGCCTGCTCGAAGCTGACCGAGGCAGGGCGGCGAAACACCAGGCGACGTTCGACGACGACGTGCGTCGCGTAGCCGCCGAAGCGCGTCACCGCGAACACCTCGTCGCCGACGGCGAGATCCGTGACGCCGCTGCCGACCGCGCCGACGGTGCCCGAGATCTCGAATCCGGGCGTGATCGGCCAGCCGACGTACTCCTTCGCGGAGGCGTAGAGGCCCATCCGCACGATGGCGTCCGCGTAGTTGACTCCGATCGCACGCACGTCGATGCGCACCTCAGCCGGCCCGGGGTCGGGGATGGGAGCGGTCTCGAGCTTCAGGCGGTCATGACCACCGGCGGAGTGGATGACGATCTTGCGGGTGATGGCGGGGGCGAGAGGCGTTTTTGCGAGTGCAACCATGCCCTGACTCGTAACCGCTCGGGGCCGGGTGGCCGATGACCGTGCGCGCCACTCGACTGACCCGCCGCGACGTCACAAGCGAAGCGCGACGCTCGTGATCCGGTGATCGGGCCCCTTGCCGAGGACGAGCATCGCGCGCTCGCGGGTCGGCGCGATGTTGTCCCGCAGGTTGACCGCGTTGATGGTCTCCCAGACGTGCTCGGCGAAGGCGTGCGCTTCGGCGTCCGTCATCGACGCGTAGCGGTGGAAATAGCTCGCTGGATCGCGAAACGCGGTCGCGCGCAGACGATGGAACCGCTCGAGGAACCACTCGCGCACGAGCGGCTCGGGCGCATCGACGTAGATCGAGAAGTCGAAGAAATCCGAGACCACTCGGTGCCGGGAGGTGCCTGCGTCGAGCACGTTGACGCCCTCGACGATCAAGATGTCGGGCTGGTCGATCGCGATCGAGTCGCCGGTGACGTCGTACGCGAGGTGCGAGTAGATCGGCGCGATCGCGCTGCCACCTGACTTCACGGCGTCGAGAAACGCGAGCAGCGCCTTGAGATCGTAGCTCTCGGGGAAGCCCTTCTTGTGGAGGATGCCCCGCGCGATCAGCTCGCGGTTGGGCAGCAGGAAGCCGTCCGTGGTGACCAACTCGACGCTTCGGCGAGTCTGGCGGAGCAGCGCGGTGAGCACGCGCGCGGTGGTGCTCTTGCCGACGGCGACCGACCCGGCGATCCCGATCACGTAGGGGACGGCCTTGGTGGTGTGGCCTAGAAACGTCGACGTCACCCCGTGGAGCGCGGTGCGAGCGGAGACGTGGAGATCGATCAGCCGGATCAGCGGCAGGTAGCACTGCTCGACTTCGTCGAGGGAGAGGTGGTCGCCGATCGCGCGCAACGTTTCGAGGTCGGCCTCGCCGAGCGTCATCGGAGTGCTCGATCGCAGGCGCGACCACGCGGGACGATCGAAGTGCAGATGCTGGCTCACTGGAGCCCGTTGGCGCGAGCGCGTTCGATCACGATGCGAGCGTAACTCAGAACGTCAGGCCGACCGAGACGTCGAACAGACCCCGCGATTCGCCCGCCGAGATCACGGCGTTTGGTGCTGGCAGCTCCATCGCGTCGCCGAGCATCATCTGCTCGAGGCGCTCGTTGTTGACGGTGCCGCCGAGCGCGAACGCGCTGTAGCCAAGCTCGACGACAACGCGATTCGCGAACCGCGCTCCGATCGCCACGCGCAGCGTGAGGAGACCACCGACGTCACCGGCACCGGGCCGATCGAGCCAGCTCGCCGTGCCACCGGCAGAGGCGTAGAGGTCAACGTCTCGGCGGACGCGGGCCTGGACGCCGATCGGATAGATGCCGAGGCCGAACGAGCGCAGGTCGCTGCCGAGGCCGATCGGAGCTTCGATCCGGAACAGGTAGTGACCGACGCCGGTCTCGAGACCCGGCGTGATCATCGCCAGCGTCTCCGCCACGCCGAGATCGCCCGCATCGATCCGCGCCGTCGTGCCGCCATTGCGACGATCGAAGGCCGCCGCAGCGGCGTTGTAGCCTGTCACCGCGCGATCGACCTGCTCGCCGAACAGCGGCGTGTCCGAAGATGATTCGAGATCGAGCGGCAGCACGCCGAGGCGCAACGTGCCACGTGTCTCCGCGCTCGCCGATCCGGCAAGCACCATCACCACGAAACCAGCGCGCATCACGCGGTGTATAGGTTCAAGACCTGGGCCGCGATCGACGCTGCGAAGTCACTGTTTGTACGTGGTGCGCACGAGCGCTCGTGGGAGCGCGCGCCCCGCAACCGTGCGCTGACCATCAGTCATCGGCTGTCATCAATTGTCGACGGTGCCCACGATCACGCGATCACTTCGACGAAGCGCATCGCGATCGTCTTGCGACCGTCGGCAAAATCGATCACGAGCTTCACCTCGCTGCCGCTCTTGTCGATCGACACGACCGCGCCGTCTCCGAACTTCGTGTGGCGCACGCGTCGAGGCGTTCCCGGGGCGAGCGATTCGATCCACGTACGCGCCTCGGGAACGCGGTGTGCGGCTTCGCGCGCGTCGGCCAGCGCACCCGCGTGATCGCCCCGCGCGTGGCGCAGCCTCGCGCGCTCGAATCTCGTGTGCGCGGCGCCCGGCGAACGAGCGAGCGCGGCGTCGAAGTCGGAGAGCGCCGCCTCGCTATTACCGAGCCGTGCGTGCAGGCGACCGCGTGCCGTGCGCACTTCTTCGTGAAGCGGCGATGCTTTCGCGGCGCTGTCGAGGAGCTCGAGCTTCTCGCGGTCATCGGTGGTCGCGTTCGCGCGTTCGAGCAACGACGCGGCGACCCTGCCGCGCTCGTAGTCGGTGAGCTTCGCGAGATCCGCCGGTCCACCGAGCTCCTCGTCGGTCATTCCGGCAGTCAGCCGCGGGAAGCGTGCGCGCAGCTCGGCGACGCTCGGCGAGGTGATGGCGAAGTCGGCTCGCCAGGTGTCGAGATCTGGAATCGCTTCGCGTTCGTCTTCGCTGTGCATGCGGTAGATGTCATGCGCCTGCAGCGGCGATCCCGTGATGAAGATGATCGAGACGCAGCTCGCCGGTGGGTGTTTCGCAACCTCGAGCACGGTGTCGAGGTCGTGCTTGACCGCGGCAACGGCTGCTCTGCCTTGCGCGATCAGCCAGCCGCGAAGCCCGGCGGCGGTCTCGGGATCGTCCTTGCCCAGCACGATCCGGCACGCCACCTGGACGTCCTTGCGCATCAGCGCGTAGTTGTACGCGCCGAGCCAGCGGTCGAAGCCGATCAGCTCCTCGCGCGGTAGTTCCCGCAGGATCGCCTCGAGCTCGCGCGCTGCGGCCTGCGCGGTGGCGGCGCGCTCCTTCGCGTCGTCGATGATCTGCCAGAACCGGTCGTCGGTGATCGAGCCGGTCGGCTCGTCCTTGTGATGAGGCTCCAGGTAGCGCGCGTAGAGCTTCGGATAGTTCGCGGCGAAGAACGCGTCGTTCCACTTGAGGCCGGACTCGAAGCGATCGGTAGGCCACGCCTCGCGATTCGGGATCGCCACGGTCGCAGCGTCCGGAAGCGCGGTGACCTTGACCTCGCGGTACGCCATTCGCGCGGCGCCCAGCATCGCCTCGTCGCTCGGGTCGGCCTTGCCGATGATCTCGACGAGCGATTCGGGATCGCGGATCGCGGAGAGCACCGCATCCTCCCCTCGTCCGATCAACCAGCAACGGAAGTACCCGAAGCTGTCGTCGCCGCAGCCACCGCGGATCGCGTAGACCGCCGCCCACAGATCCTCGCGCGAGGTGGCCATGTAATACGCCCAGAACCACGCGTCGAACGCAGCGATCTCGGCGGGTGGAAGCTTCGTCAGGGCCTTCAACAGCGCCGCCGAAGTCCGGCCGCGTTTCGCGCGGGCCTCGTCGATCAAAGACCAGAAGCGACCGTGGTCCATCGCGGCGGATGTAACACACGCCGAGCAACTCCTCGTCGTCCGACGGGCTGATCGTGGTCCTCGCGCCGGTGTTACCTTCGGTGCATGCGTCCCATCGCTGACCTCGGCCCGCGCTCGGTGCGCGGCGTGTTCTCCGATATCGATGACACGCTGACCCACGAGGGCGTGGTCACCACGGAGGCGTACGCCGCGCTCGCACGCGCGCGGGCCGCCGGCCTTCGCGTGGTGCTGGTCACCGGTCGCCCGGCCGGCTGGGCCGAGGTCCTCGCATCGCTGTGGCCGGTCGACGCCGCGATCGCCGAGAACGGTGGCATCGCGTACATCAAGCGCGACCGCCGGCTCGAGACGCTCTACTTCGCGCCGGGCGATCCAGCTGAACAAGCCCGCAAGCTCGCGGCCGTCTCCGACGACATCCTCCGCACGTTCCCGTTCGCGCGCCGCAGCGACGACTGCACGCTGCGGGTCACCGATGTCGCGTTCGATGTCGGCGAGAACCAGCAGCTCGCCGCTTCCGAGATCGATGCACTGACGACGCGGATCCGCGAGCTCGGCGCCCGCACGCTGGTGTCGAGCGTCCACGCGCACGCGTTCTTCCACGCCGCCGACAAGGCGCAGATGTCCGCGCGCGTCGCCGCCGTGCTGTGGAACGAGCCCGAAGCGGAGGTCGCCGCGCACTACGCGTTCGTCGGCGACTCGCCGAACGATCAGGCGGCCTTCGCATTCTTCGATGCCTCGATCGGTGTCGCGAATGTCGCGCGATACGCGGAGATCCTGCGCCCTCCCCCGCGCTACATCACGCCGTCGCCAAACGGCCGCGGCTTCGCGGAGGCGATCGAGGCCCTGCTCTCGCGGCGTTCGGGCTGATTTCGAGGCAGACTGGGCACGATGATCGGAAAGGCGCTCCTCGACGAGGTCATCGCGGATCCCGAGGACCTCGCGGTGCGCCACGTCTATGCCGACTGGCTCGAGCAGCAAGGCGACATCGCGCGCGCCGAGCTGATCCGGTTGCAGTGCGGCGCGGAAGGGCTGCCGAGAGGACCCGCGCGCTCCGCGATGACGAAGCAGGCGAAGGCGCTGATCAAGGACAATCCTGCCTGGCTCGCCGCGGTGAAGAAGATCAAGCTCGCCAAGAAGCCGGTGTTTCGCCACGGCTTCCTCCACGGCATCACGTTACCCGCGTATCGCTTCGTCGAAGTCGCCGACGAGCTGTTCGCGGCGGCGCCGATGTTGCGCAGGGTGATCTTCCCGATGCCGCTCGACGAGATCGACGCGCTGCTGAAGTGCCCGCAGGTGGCTCGCCTGACCTCTGCGGACCTGTCACAGATGTGCCAGTGCAACTGGTGTCAGATCGCTACGCAGATCCTCGAGGTGTTCGGCCACCCCAGCATGGCGAACCTGACGTTTCTGCGCACGGCGGGCAATAAGATCGACGAGGACGGCGCGCGCGTGATCGCCAACTCGACACTGCCTCGCCTGCGCGAGCTCGACCTGTCGCGCAACCAGCTCGGCAACGAGGGTGCACGCATCCTCCTCGAGGCACCGTGGCTCGATCAGCTGACGCGCCTCGACCTCCGCGGGAACGAGATCGGCGTGCGCGCAGCCGCGGCGCTGCGCAAGCGATTCGGACGCGTCGTGAAGCTGTGACCCGTCACGGCACCAGCACGAGCTTGCCGACGGTCTTGCCCGACTCGATGTCGGCATGTGCACGCGCCACGTCGGCGAGCGGGTAGGTCACCACCGGCGGCGGCACCAGCGTGCCGGCCTCGAGCCACGTCACGACCTGGCCGAGCCCTTCCGCGAGCAGATCGTTGCGATCGAACAGGTAGCTCAGATTGGACGCGAGCACGGAGTGGCTCGAGTTCGTCATCTCGAGCGGGCTGAACCGCGGCGTGCGGATGAAATCGAGGGCGAGCTTCGGCCAGTTCGGCTTGCCGCCGGTCTTCGGCATCATCGAGTGAAAGCCGTACACCACCAGCTTGCCGGCGCGCCTCAGGTGCTTGTAGCTGTCGCCGAGGGTGGCCACGCCGTTGGCGTCGAGGATCACGTCGTAGCCGTCGGGTGCGATCCGCTCGGCCTCGCGCCATAGCTTCTGCGTGGCCTTGTCGATCACGTGGTCCGCACCGGCTGCCTTCGCCGTTGCGATCTTCGCGGTGGTGCCGACGACGCCGATCACCTCGCAGCCGGCGATCTTCGCCATCTGCACGAGCGCGCCACCGACGCCGCCGGCCGCCGAGTGCACGAGGACCCGCGCGTCGCGGCGCGGATGCGCGAGCTCGAACAGCGCGTACCACGCGGTCATGTACACCGCGGGAATCGCGGCTGCCTGCTCGAAGCTGATCACCGCAGGCAGGCGAAATACCAGACGACGCTCGACGACGACCTGCGACGCGTAGCCGCCGAATCGTGTCACCGCGAACACCGCATCGCCGACCGCGAGATCCGTGACGCCGCTGCCGACCGCACCGATCGTCCCCGAGATCTCGAAGCCCGGCGTGATCGGCCAGCCGACGTACTCCTTGGCCGAGGCGTAGAGGCCCATTCGCACGATGACGTCGGCGTAGTTGACGCCGATCGCGCGGACGTCGATGCGAACTTCCTCCGGCCCGGGTGACGGGACGGGTGACGTCTCGAGCTTCAACCGATCGTGACCGCCGGCCGAGTGGATGACGATCTTGCGGGTGATCGTCATCTGCGAGCCACGATCGTCTTGCCTCCCCACGACTCGTCGCCATACCACCCGACGGACAGTCGAACGTCCGCGACCGTCAGCACCGGAACCACACGCGCATGCGGGGCCGATCGATTCGTGATCATGCGGCAGCATACGCCAAGGCCCGTCCGCTCGATCGCGCGGGTCAGTTGCCGATCGGATCGCGTTCGGAATCCTGCCGATAATCATCCAGCCGGATCACC
>JACCYD010000928.1 GCA_013696695.1 Deltaproteobacteria bacterium
TCGATCTTCTTGCAGACCTCGGCGATGTGCGTGCCGTCGACGTTCGACACGAAGTGGACGTTCATGCCGTCCTTCCAGTACGGGCGCAGCGCCTCGGTGGCCATCACCGGACCGAGGTCCGAGCCGCCGATGCCGATGTTGACGATGTCGGTGATCGTCTTGCCGGTGTGACCGAGCCACTCACCATTGCGGACGCGATCGGTGAAGCCGCGGATCTTCGACAGCACGGCGTCGACGCCGGGCGTGACGTCCTGACCGTCGACGTTGATCGGGCGGCGGCTGCGATTGCGCAGCGCGACGTGGAGCACCGCGCGATCCTCCGTGCCGTTGAGCTCCTTGCTGCCGGAGAACATCTTCTCGCGCCAGCCCTCGACGTTTTGCTGCTTGGCGAGCGCGAACAACAGCTTCAGCGTCTCGTCGGTGGCGCGATGCTTGGAGTAGTCGACGAAGATGCCGCAGGTCTCGCGCGTCATCTTCGTGAAGCGCTCGGCATCTTTCGAGAACAGGTCCCGCATGTGGACCTTCTCCATCGCGGTCTTGTGTTCCGTCAGCGCTTTCCAGGCCGGTGAGCTCGTCAAGGTTCCCATGGCGGCGGAGCAAACCACGGGACGTCATCGGACAGAAGTGGACGCGGCCACAACCAATCGGTCAGATTGGTCACCGCGTCGCTGGCGTACACACGGTGTAGCCGTCTTGCACGTCGAGGTGCGCATCGGTGACCCAGTCGACATCGTGATCGACGTGCAGTCGCGTCGTTCCCGGCGGCACCGCGACCAGACGCCCGACGATGCTCGTCCCCCGAACCAGCCGCTCGCCAGCAGGCCGCGGTGCGCGGAGGCCGCGGATCGACGTGTGATCGTCGGGGAAATACCCATCGAAGATCAACGTCGTGGTGTCGCCGGCACGCCGAGCGATCACCTTGATGTGACGGGTGAGCGCCGCTCCCGCGGTGACGCGATCGATCTCGCCGCGCAGCGTCGTCGGATCGACGCGCACCCGGAGCCAGCCCTTCAGCCGCATGCGGCCATCGCAGGACAGAGATGGCTCGAGCGGCACAGCATCGGGCGTCACAAAGCCGGCATCGATCGCCGCGTCGCGCGGCGTGGGCACTGGCGGCATCGGTCGCTCCTCCGCGGCGCGGTCACACGCACACATCAGCACCACCACACACCAACCGGGCCGCATCTGACGAGCATGGCACGCCGCGAGTGCTGGTACCTTGAAGACATGAGGATCGCGCTGGCCATCGCGTTCGCGGGTTGTGGTGGCACGGCGACCGGTGGCGAAGGCGGCCCACAGAAAGTGTTCGTCGAGCTCGACGGCATCACGCTGACGCGCGGCAGCGAAGATGCACAGACCAACACCTCCAGCGCGATCGAGGGCACGCTGTCTCCGTTCCGCTCCGACAAGGCCGACCGCGAGGCTCGGATCGCCGCGACGCTCGAGGCGCTGGATGCGATCGTGGCGCCGTTCCGCCTCGAGGTGGTCACCGAGCGGCCCGATGTCGGGCGCTACGACATGATCGTGATCGGCGGCTCGCCCACGGAAGTCGGCCTGGGCTTCGGCGTCGGCGGTGCGGCCGCCACCGATTGCTCCAACGCAGTGCCGAACAAGGTCGTGGTCGTGTTCGCCAACGCGTTTCCCGATAGCTCGGACGGCGATCGGATCGCCTCGCTCGCGATCGCCGGGCTCGGCACCAGCCAGGGCATCCCGTCCTCCGATCTCGCGGATGATTGCTTGTGCTGGAGCGGCACGAGCTGCGCGAACACCACCCGTTGCACGTTCGGCGGTCCCGGCACGCCGGTCTCCGGTTTCGACGAGTGCAAGGACGGCGCGACGATGGATCCGACGTCCGAGTTCGCGCGCGTCTACGGAACCCGATGAGCCCCCGCTCCGGCTGGCTGATCGTGCTGGCGGCGTGCGGCGGCAGTGGATCGCCGAGCGACGCAGGCTCGGATGCGCCCGCGGATGGCGCCGCGGCGACCGGCGAGGTGGTGTTCCTCAACTTCGAGGGCGTCGACATGACGTCCGGTCCCGACGACGCGACGGCGAACACGGCCAGCGTGTTGCTGGCCGGCCCGACCTACACGCTGTCGCCTTACCTGAGCAGCAACCCGGATCGCGACGCGCGCATCGCGGGGGTGACCGCGCTGGTCGACGAGATCCTCGTCAGGTTCCGGATCTCGGTCGTCACGACGCGCCCGGCGAGTGGTCCGTACAACATGATCGTGCTGACCGGGATGCCGGGGGAAGCGGGTTATCCAGTCAACACGTTCGGCGCGGCCCCCAAGCTGTGCGGAGACACCTCCGAGTCCCCGACCGTGCTCATCTTCGGGGATACCCTGCTGGACCCGCGAGATGACGTCATCGCGTCGCTGAGTGTGGCAGGACTCGCCGTCAGCCAAGGCATTCCCTCGTCCAACGAAGCCAACGACTGCGCGTGTTGGGATGGCCCCAGTTGCGTGTTCGATGGATCGTGCTCGTTCGGCGGTCTCGGGACGCCGATCGCTCCGGACGAGCCGTGCGCGAACGGAGCGACGGTGATGAGCACGCTCGCCCAGTTCACGTCCGTCTTCGGCATCGATCAGTAGCCGCTCGTTTCGGCTTCCAGTAGCGGGTCGGCTGCCTTGCGTGCTCCGGCGCGGCGCGGTTACATCCCGAGCGCTACGAGCACGGAGCACGATGAGCACCATTACCGAACCGCCCGCCGGCGCCCGTGGCGCGACGCAGAGTCAGAGTCAGAGCACCTCCGCCCCTGTCGACAAAGAGAAAGAGCGTCAGCGATCGATCCGCGACGACATCGGAGGCTGGCGCAAGTGGGGCCCGTACATGACGGATCGTGCGTGGGGCACCGTCCGCGAGGACTACTCCGCACACGGCGACGCGTGGAACTACCTGACCTACGACAAGTCTCGCGCCAAGGCGTATCGCTGGGGCGAGGACGGCATCGGCGGCATCTGCGATCGCTATCAGCTGCTGTGCTTCGCACCCACGTTCTGGAATGAACGCGATCCGCACCTCAAGGAGAAGTTCTTCGGCCTCAACCCGAACGAGGGCAATCACGGCGAGGACGTCAAGGACTACTACTTCCACGTCGACAACACGCCATCGCACTCGTACATGGCGTTGCTCTACAAGTATCCGCAGCGCGAGTTCCCGTATCGCTGGCTCGTCGAGGAGAACCAGCGCCGCGCCGGCCAAGGCCCCGAGTTCGAGACCATCGACACCGGCATCTTCGACGAGAGCCGCTACTTCGACATCCTGATCGAGTACGCGAAGCAAACGCACGAGGACATGGCGATCCGGATCACCGCGCACAACCGCGGCCCCGAGGCTGCGCCGCTGC
>JACCYD010000934.1 GCA_013696695.1 Deltaproteobacteria bacterium
GCGTCGAGCAGGCCGAGGGCGTCGCGCGGCCGTCCCAGATCGACGATGACGGACGCTTGGTCGAGCAGCGCGTCGAGCAGCAGCGAATCGTCCGTCGCGCGGCCCGCCTCCTGCGCGGCGCGCGAAAGGTAGCCGCGTGCCGTCTCCAGGTTGCCCATTTCGCGCTCGACCCGCCCGGCGGTGATCAGCGCGGTCGCGAGGGCGCGCGGATTTGGGGGTTGCGCGCCCGCGGCGAGCGCCAGCATGCCCGCGACCCCGTCGTGGGCCTGTCTCGCGCGACCCGAGCGGAGCAATGCATCGAGCGTCGCGATGTTGTCGCGCAGCGCCGGCTCGAGCGGACCCGCAGAGGTTCCAGCGCACGTTTGCGGCTGCGGCAGCATCGTGGCGGCACGCACGGCGTGATCGACGATCGATGCATCGGCATCGGTCCACAGCGCGACCTGGGCGCGGAGCTCCTGGAGGTGGCCGTCCAGGCAGCCGATCCGCGATTCACGCTGCGGGTTGTCGACCGTGCACGCGGCCTTGCGGCCGAGTTTCCAGCGATCGACCCAGTCGTCGACGATGTTCGCGGTGGACGAGCTCGCGATGCTCGCGCCCGGGCGTGAGCGTAGGAACCCGGCGAGTTGCGTGACCCGCACGTACGGGTTCCACACCTGATCGACGAGGTGGGTGCCGTCGTCGCACGAGCCGGAGGCCGGATTCGTGCCGAACACCGTCGCGGTGCCAGCCAGCGCGATTCCGAGCCCAGCGATCGCGAAGAGTCGACGGTGCGACGTCAGGCTCGCGCGCAGCTCGACCAGCAGCTCGTTCAGGTCCGCAAATCGCTCCTCGCGATCGAGCGAGCGGGCACGCGACAGCGCGGCGCGAACGCGGCGCGACGGCTTGCCGGCCGAGTGCTCGAGTGTCCAGTCGAGCGAGACGGCGAAGGCAAACTGATCGACACGCGCGTCGATCGGAGCACCGGAGTGTTGCTCTGGCGCCATGTAGGCGGGCGTGCCCGCGATCCCCGAGGTCTCGGAGCCGACGGCGAGCGTCGGCTTTACCGTCGATCGATCTTCGCAGCGTGCGAGGCCGAAGTCACTGACACGCGCGCGGCCACCGTGATCGACGAGCACGTTGCTCGGCTTGAAATCCCGGTGGATGAGACCGGCGCGATGAGCGGCGAGCAGGCCCTCGCCCGCTTGGACGAACATCGCAACGATCTCGCGCCAAGGGCGCACGCGTCGACGCAGCCAGCTGGCGAGCGTGTCGCCGGGCACCAGCTCCATCACGACATAGACCTGGTTATCGATCGTCCCGACCTCGTACACGCCAACGACGTTGGGATGCGCGAGTCGCGCCATCGCCTTGGCCTCCGCGATCAGACGAATGCCGGCCGCCGATCCCGCCCGACGATCGCGCACGATCTTGATCGCGACGTTCCGATCCAGATTTGGATCGTGCGCCTCGTAGACGATGCCCATCCCCCCTCGACCCAGCTCGCGTAGGATCGTGAAATGCGCGATCGTCGCTGGCATCGACGCCACGATCGCTTCGACGCGATCGTTCGTCGCAGCTTCGAGCCCGTCCGGCAGCATGGAGGTCGCGCAGTCTAACGACTCCCGAGGTTGCCTCAACCGATAACTTCGCGGGCAACACGACGTGAAACGCATGGATGCACCCTTACGAATGTGTCGTGACGTGTTCGCAGGAGTGGCGGCGGCGAGCGACCTATTCACTCACGCCAATGATCGGGTTCGTGAAGGACGCGATGCGCGTGCGGAGCACGGGCGCACCTGCCTCCGCAAGCTCGACGCGCACGACCCAGGTCGAACGAATGGTCGGCCTCGGCACCGCCACGTCGCCTTCGAACCGAATCGTTTCCGTCGCGTTGCTGTCGAGGGCAATTGCCGCCACCTGCATCGTGCCGTCGTAGATCCGGATGCTCGACAACGGTTGCCACGGTGGTGCTTGGACCTTGATGTGCAACTTCACTTCTGCACCGCGGGGAATCGTCACGATGTCGCCCGGGGCGCTCGGGCCACTATCCGTGACGACGCCCGCCGTGACAAACGCGCCGGTCGCGACGACAACTCGCCGGTTGCGCATCGCCTCGACGATCATGTCATCCGTGATGATGCTCGGATCATCGCGACCGTCTCCCACGTACACGAAGGTCCGTGCTTCACCTGCGAACGTCGTGGCGGCATGCGAGTCGCTTGCCCCCGTCGCAACCGCAGGATGACCTGCGGCGGCCAACGCCAGGTAATCGTCGAACGCAGGTTCGAAGTCCTCGTCTGCGACCGAGTTCGCAACCTCGACCGCGTCGAAGCTGAGGTCCGAAAGATCCGTCGAAGTCGGTAGACCGAGGTCGACGGGATCGCGGCCCGCGGAGAGTGCGACCGGATCGAGCT
>JACCYD010000947.1 GCA_013696695.1 Deltaproteobacteria bacterium
CGTCGATGCCGCGGAGTTTCGCCGCTCGCGCCACGTGTCGGGCGCGGTCGACGCGCAGGTCGCGTATGCCGATGTCGTGCTGGTGACCAAGTCCGAGGTCGCCGGCGGCGACGAGACCGGCCGCGCGATCGCGGAGGCCGCGGTGCTCGCGCCGCGCGCGCAGGTGATCGTCGGGACCACCGAACAACACGCCGAATGGCTCGAAGCCACGCTCGCCGATCCGCCGCTCGATCACGCGGAGCCGGACCACGCACCCCATGTTCACGACGACCACTGCGACCATACCCACGGCATCACCAGCGCCGCGATCGAGCTGGCCGCGGAGGTCGATGTCGAGGAGCTCGAGGATCAGCTCGGCGAGCTGCCGGCGAGCATCGTCCGGATCAAGGGCATCGTCCGAGGTGTCGATAGCCGCGACGGCCGCCAGGCGGAGGGCTGGTACGCGGTTCACCGCGTCGGGCTCCGCGTGTCGAGCGAGCCGGTGAGCGCCCCGGCGTTTGCAGAAGGCCGGCTGGTCGCCCTCGGAACCAGCGTCGACCCGGCTATCATCGAGGCCTGCGTCGCTCGCGCGTCGCTCTGATCATGCGCCTCGTACTCCCACTCCTAGTTCTCCTCGGCTGCCAGCAGGATCCGATCGAGGTCCGGCGCAGCACGACGAACGATTACAACTACGGCGCGCTGCAGACGGCGATCACGAAGTTCGTCGACGCCAAGCGCACGGCACCGGCGTATGCGGAGCTGTGGAAGACGGTGCTCGCGCTGCGGCCGGGGATGGATCGCGCGACCGCACAGCAGGCCGAGCTGACGATCGTGGTGCTCGCCCTCGCCCCGATCCAGGACCTCCAGACCAAGCCGATGTCCGAGCAGATCGATGCCCTCGCGCTGACGGTGTGGCCGATCCTGCTCGCCGAGGAGATCGAAGCCGACGAGATCCTGCGCAAGCGCGATCCGAAGCTCGACGAGATCCTTCCGGCCAAGGACGAGACGGTGCGCGCATACATCCAGCGGTTATGCGGCAAGCAGCTGGCCGCCGAATGCAAGCAGGTGGTCCCCGAGCTCCAGGGACAGGTGTTGTCGGCACTCGCCACGCGCCGCGGCACCGAGCGCGCGCGCAATGCCGTTGCCGACTGCATGTTGTGCGAGACCGAGCCGGGCTGGAAGAAGGCGGTCGCCGGCTGGGAAGAGCTCGACCACGCGGTCAACGAATGGATCTTCGGGCTCGAGCGCAAGGGCGATCCGGCGAACTGGCCGATCGCGGGCGCGGCGTCGATCGCAGACCCGGGCTTGCCGGAGGCCGAGATCACGACCACCGGCGAGATCGTGGTCGGCGGCCAGCGCCACGGCGGCATGGCGCGCACCGAGGCGCTGCGCGACCTTCGATTCCTGCACGGCGAGGATTCGCCGATCGCGCTGCACCTGTCTCCCGACACGACGATCGCGCAGGTCAAGGGCACCCTCGCCGACGTTCGTAAATCCGGCGCGAAGAAGATCGCGGTCGTCGCGCGGGGGACGTATTACCCGTGGGAGCGCCGCATCTACTGGCTGTCGGACACCACGGGCGTCCGCGTCGGGCTCCGGCCGACCGACACGCTGCAGTTGTTACTGCATGCGGTCGATCATCTCGGGCTGCCGGGCACGGTCGCGCGCGTCGACTAACCTCGGTCGACCAGGCGTTCGTCCGCCTGGCTGACCGAGCTTCTCCTCGACTAACAGCTCGTCGGGCAGGAGTGCTCGATCTTGCAGACCGAGTCACAGCCGTCGCCGCCGGTCGTGTTGCCGTCGTCGCATTCCTCGCCGGCATCGACGTGGCCGTCGCCGCAGCACGGCTCGGGCTCGGGGATCACCTCGACCTGGCAGGTCGCATTGCAACCATCACCAGCGGTGGTGTTGCCGTCGTCGCAGGTCTCGCCCGCATCGACATGACCGTCACCGCAGCAGGACGGTTCCGGTTCCGGTTCCGGCTCCGGCTCCGGTTCCGGTTCCGGTTCCGGGCACTCGTCATCGTCACCGCACTCGGGCGTCGCGTCGTCGACCTTGAAGTTGTCGGTCTTCGACTTGTTGTGCTTGAACTTGC
Organism: Deltaproteobacteria bacterium; assembly: GCA_013696695.1. GTDB lineage: Bacteria > Myxococcota_A > Polyangia > Haliangiales > Haliangiaceae > JABFXX01. The sequence continues at coordinate 2,075 of JACCYD010000947.1, forward strand.
CGTCGGGACCGATGTCGGCCACCAGCGTGACCCACGCCTTGTAGACGCCGCCGTTGTTCGGCGTGTCGGCATATGGGAACAGCTGCACCGTGATGCCGCCGTGATCGGAGCTGACGCCGGTCGCGTGCGCGCAAGCGCCGAGCACCGCATCGATCACGCCGTCGGCGTTGATATGGAACTTGCGGCACTCGAGATCGTCGCTCGACAACAGCGTCTTGCCCGACGGGTCGGTGACCTGGAAGTAGTAGTCACCCTCGTCGAGCGCGGCGGCCGAGCTCGGCGCGTTCGGGCCGGGGCCACCGTCGAGGTAGACGTCTTCCTTGGCGTCGTAGTGGTTCTCGTTGACGGCACTGCCGTCTTCGGTACCGGTGAACACGGCGCCTTCGGATTCGACAGCGCTGGTGGAGTCACCGGTACAACCAAAGCCGGCGACCGCGAGGGCCAGGTGGGGGAGAAAGTTTCGCATCAGAACCTCCGCGAGCAACACAGCTCGTAGCGGGGGTTACAGCAAGCGACATACCGTAACCGCGTAGGGGCCTTTACGGCGAAATGTGACTGCGGCGCACGCCTCCGCGAGGTGCGCTCAGCCCGAGCCGTCGGACTTGGTCGCTCGATCCCGATGGAGAAATGCGGCTTTCGCGTAGTCGCGGTTGAGTTGTGCCATCACGTCACGTGCGATTTCCTTCGGGCACGCGGCCTCGCACTCGTAGTGATTCGTGCAGTTCCCGAAGCCCGCTGCGTCCATCGCGCCCACCATCGCGTGGGTTCTGTGAGATCGCTCTGGTTGACCCTGCGGCAAGTGATGGAGGTGAGCGAGCTTGGCTGCCACGAACAACATCGCCGAGCCATTGGGACACGCAGCCACGCACGCGCCACAGCCGATGCAGGCGGCGGCATCCATCGACCGATCGGCGGACTCCTTCGGGATCAACAGATCGTTCGCGTCGGGAGCCGAGCCGGTGTTCGCCGTGATGAAGCCGCCAGCTGCGATCACGCGATCGAACGCCGAGCGATCGACGCACGGATCCTTGATCACCGGGAACGCGGCCGCACGCCACGGCTCGATCCAGATCTCGTCGCCGTTGCGGAACAGGCGCATGTGGAGCTGGCAGGTTGCGGTGCCCTTCATGGGACCGTGCGCAGCGCCGTTGATCATCAGCGAGCACGATCCGCAGATGCCCTCGCGGCAGTCGTGATCGAACGCGATGGGCTCCTCGCCCTTGCCGATCAACTGCTCGTTGAGCACGTCGAGCATCTCGAGGAACGACGCGTGCGTCGAGATGTTCGCGACCTTGTAGGTGACGAGCTTGCCGGGCGCGGCGGCGCTCGCCTGACGCCAGATGTGCAGCGTCAGGTTCAGCCCGCTCATTGTAGATAACTCACTGTAGATAAACTCAGTGTAGATAAACTCACTTGTAGCTCCGGGTCGCGAGCTTGACGTTCTCGAACACCAGCTGCTCGACGTGTCGCGTAGCGCCTTGATCGGAGTGCTCCCACACCGCCGCGTGACAGAACTTCTGATCGTCGCGGCGCGCCTCGCCGTCGATCTGATGCTCGGTACGGAAGTGTCCGCCGCACGATTCCTCGCGGACCAGCGCATCGCGGCACATCAGCTCGCCGAACTCGAAGAAGTCGGCGACGCGGCCGGCCTTCTCGAGCTCCTGGTTGAACGAATCGCGGCTACCGAGCACGGTGACGTCTCTCCAGAACTCCGCCCGCAGCTTCGGAATCTTCTCGAGCGCCTCGGTCAGCGATTCCTTGCTGCGCGCCATCCCGCAGCCTTCCCACAGGATGTGGCCGAGCTCCTTGTGGAACGCGTCGACGCTGCGCGTGCCGCGGATCGAGATCAGCTTGTCGAGCCGCGCACCGACCGCCGCCTCGGCATCGCGAAACGCGGCGGACGTCGTCGCCGGGAGATCGTTCGCGGCGATGCCGGCGAGGTAGTGGCCGAGCGTGTACGGGATGATGAAGTAGCCGTCGGCGAGGCCCTGCATCAGCGCGCTGGCGCCGAGCCGGTTCGCACCGTGGTCGGAGAAGTTGGCCTCGCCGAGACAGAACAGCCCGGGGATCGTGGTCTGGAGGTTGTAGTCGACCCACAGCCCACCCATCGTGTAGTGCACAGCGGGGTAGATCCGCATCGGCACGCGATACGGATCCTCGCCGGTGATCCGTTCGTACATCTCGAACAGATTTCCGTATCGCTCGCGGATGATTGGCTCGCCATCGCGCGCGATCGCGTCGCGGAAGTCGAGGTACACCCCACGCCCACCAGGGCCGACGCCGTGGCCCGCGTCGCAGACTTCCTTCGCGGCGCGCGACGCGATATCGCGCGGGCTGAGGTTGCCGAAGGATGGATATTTGCGCTCGAGGTAGTAGTCGCGATCGTCGTCGGCGATGTCGCCCGGCTTGCTGCCGACGTCGGCCTTGCTCTTCGGCACCCAGACGCGGCCGTCGTTGCGCAGCGACTCGGACATCAGCGTCAGCTTCGACTGGTAATCGCCCGCGACCGGGATGCAGGTCGGATGGATCTGGGTGAAGCACGGGTTCGCGAACCCGGCGCCACGCTTGTAGGCGCGATACGTCGCGGTGACGTTGCAGCCCTTCGCGTTGGTCGACAGGTAGAACACGTTGCCGTAGCCGCCGGTGGCGAGGATCACCGCGTGCGCGCCGTGCGAGCGGATCTCGCCGGTCACCAGGTCGCGAACGACGATGCCCTGGGCTCGGCCGTTGTCGACGACGATGTCGAGCAGCTCGGTGCGCGAGAACATCCGGACCTTGCCTGCGCCGATCTGCCGCGACAGCGCCGAGTACACGCCCAGCAGCAACTGCTGGCCGGTCTGGCCGCGCGCATAGAACGTGCGCGACACCTGCGCGCCGCCGAACGAGCGGTTCGCGAGCGTGCCGCCGTACTCGCGCGCGAACGGCACGCCCATCGCCGCGCATTGATCGATGATGTCGACCGAGACCTCGGCGAGGCGGTGGACGTTCGCCTCGCGCGCGCGGAAGTCACCGCCCTTGACGGTGTCGTAGAACAGCCGGTGGATCGAATCGCCGTCGTTCTGATAGTTCTTCGCGGCGTTGATGCCGCCCTGTGCGGCGATCGAGTGCGCGCGACGCGGCGAATCCTGGAAGCAAAAGCAGGCGACGTCGTAGCCGAGCTCGGCGAGGGAGGCGGCGGCGGCACCGCCGGCGAGACCGGAGCCGACGACGATCACCTTGTACTTGCGCTTGTTGGCCGGGTTGACGAGGCGCATCTCGAACTTCGCCTTCGACCACTTCTGTTCGATCGGGCCGCCCGGCACGCGTGGATCGAGCGTCATCATTGGCCCGCTCGTTTCACTTGATCACTCCAAGCAACACCGCGGTCGGTGGCGCCATGTAGCCGATGAACAACGCGCCCGCGATCGGCAAGCCGAGCTTGTCGTATGGATACTTTGGGTGGCGGAAGCCGAGCGACTGCAGCCAGCTCGCCGCGCCGTGACCGAGGTGCAGCGACAGCACGATCATGCC
>JACCYD010000245.1 GCA_013696695.1 Deltaproteobacteria bacterium
GTCTGCGCGACCACTTCGTCGATCATGTCGTCGGTCGCATCCGGGTTGTGGTGGAACAGCGCCAGCTTCTTCGCCTTGGCACGCTCGGCCAGGACGACGCCGGCGCGCGTCGGGGAGTGCCCCCAGCCTTTGCGCAGCTCGTAATCGTGATCGGCGTGCATGGCGTCGTGGATCAGGAGATCGGCATCTTGCGCGAGCGCACAGGCGATGTCGATCGGTTCGTCCGGAGATGGATATTCGACGTCGGACAGGTGCGCGACCGTCTTGCCGTCGGCGGTGATCCGATAGGCCGTCGTGTACATCGAGCCGTGCGGCACCGCCGCAGTCACGACCTCGAACCCCGGCAGCTGCAGCGTCGCGCCGGGCACGATCGTTTCGATCGACACGTCGGCTGCGAGATTCTCGAGGCTGTTGAGCGGGCTGTAGTGCGGAGCGAGCTGATTCTGCAGCGTCGATTCGAGCGACAGGCCCGAGCTCGGAGTCGCGCCCAAGATCCGGATCTTGTTTCCCTTGATGAAAAACGGCGTGAAGAACGGCAGCCCCTGGATGTGATCGAGGTGCGTGTGCGAGAGCAGGATCGGGAGCTCGCCCTGCCCCTTGCCGAACTCCTGCGCCATCAGCGCCTTCGCGTATTCGGTCGCGCCGGTGCCGAGATCGATCAGCAGGCGATGTCCGTCGGCGCTCACCAGCTCGACCGAGGTGGTGTTGCCGCCGTAGCGCAGGAAGTCGCGCCCCGACATGGCGAACGACCCCCGCACGCCCCAGAACCGGATCTTCACGTCGGCTCCGGTCCGATCGGTAGCGTCATGCCCTCGAACGACGTCAGCACTTCGACGCCGAGGACGGCGCCCTTCGCGAGGTACTCGGCCGCGACCTTGTCCATCTGGTCGTCGGTGTGCGACGGCGCGTGGTGATAGAGCACGAGTCGCCGGACCTTCGCGAGCTTGCAGATCTCGAGCGCCTGATCCGGCGTCGAGTGACCGTAGTGCGGAAACTTCGCGTATTCGTCGGGGAGGAAGTGCGTGTCGTAGACGACGGTGTCGACGCCCTCGAGCCGGCGCACCAGCGCATCGCGCATCGCCGACAGCGCGAGCTTGTCGTCGTCGCTCAGCGGCTCGACGCCCTTCAAGAAGTGCTGCTTGTGGAGCACGAGATCGAACGGCGCGGTGTCCGAGACGTACGCCCACGACACGCCATCGCAATCCATGCGGTAGCCGACGGAGCCGAACGGATGGTTGAGTGCGATCGGCGTGACGTGCACGCTGCCGACATCGAACTCGACGCCGGGCTCGACCTGGTGAAACTCGAAGTTCGCCGGCACCGCCTCGAGCGGCATCGGAAAGAACTCGTGGCGCGTGATCCCGCCGATCACGTCGTTGAGCTCGGCGGCGGCGGTGAGCAGCGCGTAGACCGAGATCTTGGTGCCCGGGATGTATGCCGGCGAGAAGAACGGCATCCCCTGGATGTGATCCCAGTGCACGTGCGAGAGCAGCACGTGATAGTGCATCGGCGCCTGCGACTCGCGGATCAACTTGTTGCCGAGCGCGCGCATGCCGGTGCCCGCGTCGACGATCAAGGTCTCCCCCGAGGAGGAGCGGGACTCGACGCACGACGTCTGGCCGCCGTAACGCACGGTGGCCGCGCCGGGCACCGGGTAACTACCCCGGACCCCCCAAAAGGTAATCTGCACTGAGGAAATTCTATCCCGGCGCGCCAGGATCCCCAAAACCCTGCGCCATCGTTGGAATATAGAAGTGATCAATGAACCCGCAGCCACGAATTCTCGTGATGGGCGCTGGCGGCATCGGAGGCATCGTCGCTGCGACGCTTACCGAGGTCGGCTCCGCCGTCACCGTTGTCTCGACCAACGACAAGATCCGGGCCGCCGTCGACAAATCCGGGTTTCGGCTCGTCGATGACGGAGAAGAACGCATCGTCCGGGGCTGGATCTCGCCGGCCCCGGAAGGCCGCTACGACCTCTGCATCCTGGCAACGCAGCCTCCGAACGTCGAGGATGCCGCCCGAACCGCCCTCCCACACCTCGCCGACGACGCCCAGGTGGTGGTCCTCCAGAACGGCCTGTGCGAGGACCGGATCGCCGCGATCGTCGGTCCCCAGCGGGTGATCGGCGCGATCGTCGCCTGGGGAGCCTCGATGACCGAGCCCGGCCGCTACGAGCGCACCGCCGCCGGGGGCTTCCAGCTCGGGCGCTTCGAGCTGCCCGCCTCCGCCGAGAACGAGCTGAAGATCCCCCAGGTCGCCGAGACAGATCTCGCGACAGGAGTCGCGGCTGCCAGGCCCGCGGCTCCTCGGCGGCGTGCCCGCCGCCCCACCGAGCAGGCCGATGCCGACATCCGTCGCGTCGGCGAGCTCCTCGAAGCCATCGGGCCAGTCGCCCACACGCGTAATTTGCGCGGCGCCCGGTGGTCGAAGCTGGCGCTCAATTGCGCGGTGTCGACGCTGGGCACGATCGCCGGGGAGCGCCTCGGGACGATCGTTCGTCAGCGGCGTTACCGACGGCTCGCCCTCGAGCTGATGACCGAAGTGGTCCAGGTCTCGCGCGCCGAAGGCATCGCGCTCGAGAAGGTCTCTGGCACGCTCGACCTCGACTGGATCGCGCTGTCCGACGGCGATCGCGCATCGGCCGGGTCGCTCGGGCTGACGGCGAAGCACGCCCTGATCCTCGCCGTCGGGCTGCGCTACCGCCGCCTGCGCTCCTCGATGCTGGCGGCGATCGAGCGCGGCCGTACGCCGGCGATCGACTTCTTGAACGGCGAGATCGTCGCGCGCGGCAAGAAGCACGGCATCGCGACGCCGTTCAACTCTCGCGCCTGCGAAACCGTGTGGGCGATCGCGAAGGGCCAGCAGAAGTCATCGCGAGAGACGCTCGACAAGCTCTGTGGTCCCGACGACCGCCCCTCCTCGCCGTCCCTCGCCTGAGCCGTGCGGATCGTTCTCACGTTCGACGACGGGCCCGGCCCGTCCACCGGCGCGCTGCTCGACGCTCTTGCCGCGCGTGGCGTGAGCGCGACGTTCTTTGTCCTCGGCGCCAGCATCGATCGGCGGCGAGCGATCGCGGTGCGCGCCGCGCGTGAAGGGCACGCGCTCGGCAATCACACGTACTCGCACGATCGAACGCTCGCCGATCGCGAGCTCGCCGATGGGTCGACGCACTCACCAGAGCTCTCCGACAAGCTCGTCGACGAGCTCGCGCGCACCGATGCACTCCTCGACGAGGTGTACGTCGAGGCGGGCCGCGCGCCGGCCGGTAGATATCCGGTGCGGCTACCGTATGGCGTCCTGCCCGACGACGCCCGTGTCGACGTGTTGCACGCGCTCGGCCGCGTTCACGTCGGGTGGACCGCGGACTTCGCGGACTGGCTCCCGACCGCGGATGCCGCCGACCTCGCGCGGCGAATGCGCGCCCACGTCGACGATTGCGCGGCGCACGGCGTCGATGCCGTGCTCGATCTCCACGATGGCTCGCGCCGCGACGAGCCGCGCGAGGCCACGGTCGCAGCGGTCGCGCGCTTGATCGACGAGCTCGGTCCCACTGCGTTCGCGATCCGCTGACGACGCGGTCACTCGACGAGCTCGAGGTCACGTTCCGAGAGCGCGTGCCAGTACGGCCAGAACGCGAGCTCGAGGCCCGGATCGTCGAGGGCCCACAGGCCGCGCTGCGCGGCCTCGAGGTGCACGAGGAGTTGCGACGCGCAGAACACGCGTGCGAGCGCCGGCTGGTCGAGCGTCGTGATGGAAGCGGCGACAGCGCTGGACGCAGAACCGACGCTCGCGTCGAGCGTCGACATCGATTCGGCGCCTGCGTACGCGGCGAGACCGACGCGCCACAGCGTCGGGTCGTAGCGGAAGCGCTCGCCGGGTCGACGCGCGAGCGCGAATAACGCGAGCGCGACCTCGCCGCCGACCGCGCCGATTCCGACGTCGTCGAAGTCGACGACACCGATCACCTCGTCACGGCGCCACAGCAGGTTGCCGAGGTGAAAGTCGCCATGCAGCCACTGCACGGGCCCCGGCGCCGGAACGTCGAGCGTGCGCTCCGCGGTGTCGAGCACGTCAACGGCTCCGGCCGGTAAGCCGTCGAGTCGCCCCGCGCGGATCCGTTCGAGTCGCGCGCGCACGTGCACCCAGGGATCTCTGGTGCCTTCCGATCGACTCGTCGTCCCTGCTCGGCCTCCCTCGACGGCTGCTTCTTTCACGAGGCCATCGTCGATCGGGAGTCGCCCGAGCGCGCGATGGAGGTGCGCGAGCGCGGTCATCGCGGCGGTCGCGCGCGCCGCGCCGGTCTCGCCGTCGAGCCACCTCGCACCCGGCTCGCCCTCGACCCGCGCGAACAGGTGAAGTGTCGCGTCGTCGTGGCGAACATGCGG
>JACCYD010000982.1 GCA_013696695.1 Deltaproteobacteria bacterium
GAGCACGAGCTGTCGGACGCCAGCGTCGAGCAGATGGCCGTCGACGACGCGCGCGCGAACGTGCTGTCGACGCTGGTGTGTCGCCCGCCGAGCTTTTTGCTCGAGGCCGACGATCTGTGCCTCGCGGCCGGACTCCACGATGCGTTGTTCCTCGTCCATCCGCGCGCCGAAAAGTGGTCGGTCAGCGACAAGCAGCGCCGCAAGATCGTCGACACCGCGATCACGCTGGTCAGCCAGCCGCTGTCGCGCAATCGCACGCGGGTGATGGCGCGCCACGCGCTGCTGGCGAATCTGTTCTCGCTCAAGCGCCGCGACATCACGGTGTCGTGGTGGACCGGCAAGGCGAAGTTCCAGGGCCAGAAGCCGCCGACGCGCCTCACCGCATGGAAGGGCGTGCGCCGCGTGCGCGAGGATGGCGTCGATGTCGGCTTCGACGAGCTACTCGCGGTGCCCGACACCGCGCCGATCGTCGCCACCCTGCTGCGGCGCACGCCGCTCACGCAGCTCCTCGATTCGCATCCCGGTGCGCCGCCGCTGCACTGGGAAGATGCGGTGTTCCTGCTGCGCGATGCCGAGCTCGCGCGCGCGATCGCATATCGCCTCGTTCCCGACGACGTGCCGAAGCGTCAGGTCGAAGGCCCGGCGCGCCTCGCCGCGGCGTTCGAACAGATGCTCGAGCGCGCGCCCGATGAAGGCGACGTGCGCGCGGTCGCCGCGTTCCTCGTCCACCTCAACGCGCTGTTCTGCTTCGGCGAGCTCAACCTGCGAGAGCAGGGCGCGAAGTCACCGTTGATCTCGACGGTGCTGTCCGCCGAATCCGCGTCGGGTCGGCCGCGCGGGTTGTCGACGCTGTTCGCCTTGCCGGGCGCGCTCGCGCTCGTCGATCCACGGCTCGCCACTCCGCCCGGCGTCGACGACAAGTTGCCGGCACTCGTCAAGCGCTGGGCGGTCCACCGCGCGCAGGTCGCGGAGTTGCTCAGCGACGCCGTGATCGACGCGCTCGCGCAACGGCTCCGCCGTCACCTCAAGTCGGAGGTCGCGCGCGATCCGAGCGAGATCGTGCAGATCAACATGCCGGCACCGCCCGCCGACCCGGCCTGATCGCTTCGGCTGGACCGGCGCTTCGCCCGCGCTTGGAGCCCGGTCCTGCGCGATCTGGGGTAGTGTCCGACCGTAAACAAGATGGTCGCGCCGCCCACTACTCCACGCAACTTTGCCGTCGACGTCGCGCGTGCTTCCGCGTCGTTCCAGGAGCTCGCCCGCCAGATGGGCTCGCAGTTCCTCGACAAGCAGGAAATCATCCGGCTGATGACCGTGTCGGCGATCGCCGGCGAGCACATGGTGATCGTCGGTCCGCCGGGCACCGCGAAGTCGGCGATGATCGACATGTTCGCGAAGCTGATCGATGCGAAGTACTTCGAGTATCTGCTCACGCGCTTCACCGAGCCCAACGAGCTGTTCGGTCCGGTCGATATTTCAGCGTTCCGCGAGGGCCGGTACACGCGCCGTCTCGAGGGCATGCTGCCCACGGCGGAGATCGTGTTCCTCGACGAGATCTTCAAGTCGAACTCCGCGATCTTGAACTCGCTGCTGCACGTCATCAACGAGCGCAAGTTCCAGAACGGGCCCGACGTCATCGCGGTGCCGCTGATCTCGCTCTACGCGGCCTCGAACGAGGTGCCGAACGACGAGAACCTGGCGGCGATGTTCGATCGCTTTCTCGTACGCGTGCTGTCCGACAACCTCGACAGCTATCACTTCCACGAGCTGATGAAGAAGGGCGTGTCCCTCGAGCTCCGCAAGATGACGGGGCGGGGCGTGACGATCGATGCTTCTGGGCAGGCCCGGCCGATGGGGCCGCTGCAACCGATCATCTCGTCGCGCGACCTCCGGGCGATCCAGCAGAACTTCGACAAGTTCATGCAGTTCCCCGAGGAGTTCCTCACCAAGTACAAGGGACTGATCTTCCAGATCCGCAGCGAAGGCATCTCGGTGTCGGATCGCCGCGCGGTCAAGCTGCTCAAGCTGTTCGCGGCATCGGCGGTGTTCGATGGCCGCACGCGCGTCCACGACGGCGACTTCTTCGTGCTTCGCCACATCTGGAACAACCTCGATCAGGTCGAGCTGCTCGAGGAGATCGTCAATCCGGTGGTCGATTCGTATTACCGCGAACATCCAGACGAGCGCCGGTTCATCGGTCCGTCCGCATCGCTCGACGATCTACTCACCGAGCTCGGGTTGATCCGCGAGCTGCTCACGTCAGGTACCGAGCTCTCGGACATCCAGCTGTTCAGCCAGCTCAAGAACCTCAACGAGATCAAGGTCGCGCTCGCGACGCTTCCAGGTGATGCAGCCTCGCGCATGATCCGCGAGGTCGATCAGCTCCTCGAGACCGTATTCGCGTCCTCGAAGTTCGGGCTCTAGGAAGAGCGGTCTCGTGAACGACGCGGCAAAGCTCGCGATCCAGCGGGCGAGAGAAGCGGAGATCGTCGGTGCGTTGCCCGAGGCGAGCGCGGCCTACGACGAAGCGATCCGGATCGACCCCGAGGAGATCGGGACGTACAGCGCGAAGGGGCTGTTCCTCGGCCGCCAGGGCCGATTCTTCGAGGCGGTCGACATGTTCCGCCGGTCCACCGCGATCAAGCCGAGCTACGTCGATCACTACAACACCGGCAACATGCTGCAGGCGCTCGGTCGCAACGACGAGGCCTACCTCGAGTACGACGCGGCCGTCGCCGTCGAGCCCTCGCGCGCGGAAGGCTGGTGCAACCGCGGCATCGCCCTCTACGCACTGGGTCGCAGCGACGAGGCACGCACCAGCTTCGATCGCGCGATCTCGCTCGATGACAAGCTCGTCAACGCCTATCACTGCAAGGCAATCCTGTTGCAGAAGCTCGGGGACAAGTCGGCCGCCGTCGCCGCACGCAGGCGGGTCACCGAGCTCGCGCCGAGCGCTGCGGCCTTCATCGATCTCGCGAACGCGCTGCGCGATGGACTCGGTGACAAGATCCTGTGGGAGCCCAAGGGCGTCGAGGAACAGATCGTCGAAGCGCTCGAAGCCGCGCTCGCGCTGCCCTGCGACCGCAAGCAGCACGTGTGGTGCTGGGCCGAGAAGCTGCAGCGCCTCCAGCGGATCGCGCACGGCAGGCAGTCCGCGCGTCGCACCGGTGTGCCGATCGAGGATGGCCCGGCGATCCTCCGCTACTGCCAGGCCGCCGAGCAGGCGTTCGATCTCTATCCCGAGGACAAGTGGATGGAGGAGAAGCTCGGCGATGCGCAGCTGCTCAGGCTCAGCCTGCCGGTGTTGTGACTACTTGAACGGAACCTCGGAGAGGTAATCGAACTTGCCGAGCTCGACGCCGTTGTGCCGCAGGATCGCGTACGCGGTGGTGAGGTGGAAATGGAAGTTCGGCAGGGCGAGGTGGTCGAGGTAATCGCCGCCGCGCACGTGCTTGCCCTCGGGAAAGTAACCGTGGCGGACCGGGCGCTCCTCGGCGCCGGTGAAATCCTCGGGCTTGAACGTCGCGAGGTACTCGACGACGGTCTTGAGACGCGCGCGAAGGTCGGCGACCGTCTTCTCGTTATCGGGGTGCGCGGGGCCTTCCTTGCCGCACATCTTCGCGCACGCCCACTTCGCCTGATCGCAGGCGGACTGGATCTGCCGGAGGAACGGGTACTGATCCGGGGCCAGCCGCGCATTCAACAGCACCTCGGGATCGAACTTCTTCTGGTCGGCCAAGGCGACAGCCTTGTCGAGCCACTTGTCGATCGCGCGGAGGTGCTTCGTGAAGATCGGGACGGTCGCGTCGTACAGGTTCATGTCCCGGATCCTTACCTGATCCGGGGAGCTTCGCACTCGAGCCCCGTGCTAGTTTCCGACGGTGCCGATACCGGCGGAGCGAAGACGCAGCTTCCTGGCGCGCCAGGTCGCCACGATGGTGCTGTCGCACGTGCAGGTCGACACCCCGATGGCGATCGTGCGATCGGCCGCGTGGAGCAACTCGCTGGCGCGGATGGGCGTCCATCTGCCGCAGTTCGTGATTCACGACATCGGCGTGATGCTGTCGATGTCGCGCGGCACCGGCGGCTACACGATCCGGGCGCGTGAGGCGCAGCTCGCACGCGTCCAGCTGCCGCCGAACATCCGCCCGCAGCTCGATCAGTACCGGCGCTTGCTCGAAAACATCGCCGCGTCGGAGGTCACCGAGCGCCTCGCGGGGTTGCGGCTACGTGACGAGATGGTCGCCGTGCTGCTGTCGCGCATCCTCGGCGACACCTACAACCGATGGCGCGATCGCAGCAAGAACGCGGGCGCCGAGCCGCTGCCGCTCGATCTCGGCATCCTCGGCGAGGTCGACTTCGCGGATCACTTCAAGGATTTCGATCCGCGCGGGCTGTGGGGCTTTGTCGAGCACGTGGTCACGCAGTCGATGCACATCTACACGCAGGTCGAGCTGATCGATCTCGATACCGTACGCCTGCTCGGCCTGTTCAAGGAGGACAGCGCGTCCGGTAGCGAAGCGCTCGGCGGTGCGATCGATCTGGTCGATCTGTTCGCCGCACTCGGCTCGCCCGAGGCCAACGATGTCGCGAACTTCTCGCTCGATCTGCTGCCGAGCGTGCTCGAGACGCGGCGCACCACCGGCGCGCAGACGTTCGCCGTCGACGGCTACGCGTCGATCGAGCGCAAGGGCAACATCGATTCGCTGGTGCTCAGCGAGCTCGCGTACGACCGCGAGATCTTCGAGCAGAAGGTCGTCGACAACGAGCTGCTGTACTACGGCCGCGAGAAGCAACGCGAGGACGAGCGCCGGCTGCAATATCTCTTGATCGATTGCAGCGCGTCGATGCGCGGTCAGCGCCAGGTGTTCGCGCGTGGCCTCGCGCTCGCGCTGATCAAGAAGCTGACGCTCGAGGGCGACGAGATCTGGGTGCGGTTCTTCGACTCGCGCCTCCACGAGACGATCAAGATCGGCCGCTCGGGCCAGGTGCCGGTGCCGTATCTGCTGAGCTTCCGCAGCGAGCGCGGTCGCAACTACGGCAAGGTGTTCCGGCAGCTGCTCGTCGAGGTCACCCGGCTGCGTCGCGAGCAGAAGCGCCGCGTCGTGCTCTACACGATCACGCACGGCCAGTGTCATATCGAGCCCGAGCTGATCACCTCGCTCAAGCAGCAGGCGTTCCTCTACGGCGTCATCGTGTTGCCGTCGAGCGATCATCTCCCGGAGTTCGTCGCTCAGCTCGATCGCTCGCAGATCGTCTCGGGCGACGTGCTGACCAGCCGCGCCGAGCGGCAGCGCCGCGCGCTCGACATCGTCGGCGATGCCGCGCGCAACACGCCGCGCAAGCAGCCGCCGACGCAGGTAGTGCCATCGGAGAGCCTGCGGATGCCGAAGCAGGGTTCGGGCGAGAGCCTGCGGATGCGCCGCGCGAGCGAAGCACCGCTGCCGGCCAAGCCGCCTGAGGGTAAGCGCTGATGGCGCGCCGGACGTTCAACTCGATCGAATCGACCGCCGATCAAGCCGAGGCGATGGTCCAGCAGGGCCGCTGGGCAGAGGCCGAACGCCACTACCGCGAGCTGATCGGCCAGACCCACGTCATCAACTACGAATACGACGACTGGTTGCGCCGCCTCGGCGAGATCTATCAACACCTCAAGCGGCCGCGCGAAGCCGCGTTCGTCTACCTGTATCTCCACTACTTCGACATGGCGCGGGGCCAACTAGCGGCCGACGATCACATCTCCCTGCGTGCCCGGCTCGCCGAGATCGAGAAGAAGTGGAACGAGGCTGCGCAGCTCTACCAGCGCGCGAAGCTGCCGGTGCACGCCGCTGTCGCGTTCGAGAAGGCAAAGCAGCTCACCGAAGCGACCAACGCGTGGAAGGGGATGATCCACGCCCCGGGGCTCGTGCAACGGCCCTACGAGATGGCGCTCGTCCACTTCAACTACGGCCTGGCCGCGGTGCGGGTCGATGCCCAATCCTCCGAAGCGCGCCGCGCGCTGATCGAGAGCCAGCGCAAGCTCGAGCAAGTGGCCGACGATTTCGAGCAGGTCGGCGAGCTCGAGCGCGCGTTCGACTGCTTCCAGATCCTGCTCAAGCTCGGCAAGGAATCGGCGCAGTTCGAGAACCTCGCCGAGGGCTACGTCAACTGCATCAGAGTTCTGCGCGACGACAACCTCAAGTTTTACGTGCTGCAGTACTACGAGGATTTCATCAAGCTCGCGCTCGAGCGCGGCGAGCTCCACGCCGCAGCCACGCTCTATCAAGAGGCAGCTGCGTTCGCGGCGCGCGCCGGTCTACCGTACGACCGTCACTACCAGCACAAGAGCGCGCTGACCTGGATGCGCTGCGCCGACAAGTTCGTCGAGACCGGCGTCCCCGTGCAGATGACCGAGAACGCGTTGCTCGCCGCGGCATCGCAGCACTCCGCGGTCGGCGATTACCCGGCGGTGCGCGAGTGCTTCGAGAAGCTCGCCGGCCTCGAGTTGCCCGATCGCGCGAAGAAGCGATTCACCACGATCGCGCAGCGCTACAAGGGCCTGGCCTCGCCGCCCGTCGAGCTGCCCGGCCTGCCGGATTACCTCAAGCAGCAACACGCCTACGCGGACATCTGGTTCGTCGATCTCCTCGAGTGGGAGATGGACGGCGATCCGTTCGCCGTCGCGGCCTCGATCGTCGGCGATCTGCGCTATCCGAACGGGATCCGCCGGCGCGCGCTGGTCGTGCTCCTCACGCTCGCCGATGCACAGGCCCGCAACGCCGCGAATGAATCCGAGACGCTGGTTCTGGTCGCGAACTTGTTGGGCGAGCTCCAGTCCTACGCCGCGCTGTCACCGCTGGAGAAGCTCTACGCCGCGACGGACCCCGCGATCCGCCGCGAGGCCGTTCGCGCGCTGCGCTTCCTCTACTTCAAGCGCTCGTTCGTGATCGTGCGCAAGGCGCTGCAGGATCCCGATGCGCAGGTCCGCGAGGCCGCGCTGACCGCGATCGGCGGCCTCCACTTTCCACACGCGTTCAACCCGCTCGCCCGGATCTACCGCGAGAGCAACGATCCGCGCGTCCGCGGCGCGGCGTTGCAATCGATCGGCAAGATCCAGACGGTCGAGGCCGGCGAGTTCCTCGTCATGGTGCTGCGCCAGGAAAGCGGCGGCCTCCGCGAGGCTGCACACGCCGCGCTCCAGCAGATGGACAACGCCGACGTGATCCCGATCCTGCGGCAGCACCACGAGATCGAGACCAACCCGCAAGTGCGGGACACGCTCGGCGAGTTACTGCGCCGGCATTAGCGGTTATCGTCGCGAGTCTTTGCCGTAGATCTCGACGCTGGCCCTGCCGCCACCCGGCAGGTTCGAGTACCAGACGTTGATCTTCTGGATCATCCGGTTGTTGCCCGGGAGGTCGATCGCCCGCGTACGCGAGTTCTCGCGGAACGCATGCTTCACCTTGGGCTCGAACTTCGTGCCGCCGTCGAGGAACACGACGAAGTCGGTGATCTCGAGATCGCTGTCTTTGACGACGACCATGATGCGGTCGATGGTGCCGCCCTTCTTACCGATGGCGAAGGTGTCCTTGTCCTTCTTGCCGTCGACGGTCTGCGAGCCGAGCAGCGTCCAGCCCGTGGGATCCCACGCCATCGGCGGGGGGGGAGGCGGCGGGTCGCGCGGCGGCGGGGTAGTTGGAACGTACGCCGTGCGAAGATCTTTGGCGTAGATCTCGACACGCGCGCGGCCACCGCCGGGCGTGTTCTGGTACAGCAGCTCGATCTTGGAGATCTGGCGATCGTCACCGGGCAGATCGATCGCGCGCGACCGCTGCCCCTCACGGAAGTGATAGTTGAGCTTCGGCGACCAGCGCTCGCCGTTCGCGAACTCGACGTTCATGTCGAGCAGCTTGAGATCCGAGTCCGAGACGACGAGCGTCAGCTTGTCCCAGCGCGCGCGGCGGCTGACATTGATGACGTCGCGATCGCGGACGCCATCGACGGTCTGCGTGCCGAGCAGCGTCCATCCCGTCGAGTCCCAGCGCGGGCCGCCGGTTGATGGTTGATACGCGGGGTCGGGACCCGGACGCGGTCCGGTGGTGCCGCCCGCGACCGTTGCGGATCCGGTGCAGGCAGCGAGTGAGCAGGCGAGTGCAATCAAAGCGATTCTGTTCATGAGTGCTCCTGATGGCGAAACTAGCGTGAACTGCGTGTGTTCGACGCGTGGTGTGACCGCGATGTTTAGCAATCACGCATCACAATGCCGATTACTGCGGAGCGCGTTACAGAACGAGGCGGATTGTCTCGCTCTCCACCGTGCGCTCGCGAACCAGTGGGGCAGTAAGACCCAGTCTTGGTGGAACCATCACCGGCATCATCAGGTCGCTGATCACGATGCAGGGTGGGTGCGGAAGCCAGCGCAGCGCACGTCGGTCGCGGTGTGAACTTCGAAGCCGAGATCTTCGAAGTAGTCCTGCAGGACCTCGCAGAGCCCCGGCTCGTCATCGATAACAAGAATCGACTTGGCGCCACGTTCAGACCGCACGGTACCGCTTTCGGTGTCATCGAAGAACCGCGGGAGCTTGACGCAAAACAGAGTTCCCTGCGCGTCACTCGACGTGACTGCGATTTCGCCGCCACGCGCGATCACGATCTGTCGCGTGATAAATGAGCCCGAGGCCCTTCGCGTTGTGGCGCTTCTTCCCACCACGAAACGGATCGAACATCACCGGCAGGACCTCGTCTTCCACACAGCCGGCGTTGCGGACGTACGACATTCGACATCGCGTCCGTCGGATTCGACGCTGTCGCATCACCGTGGGTGACCGCGTTGCCGACCAGGTTCGAGAACACCTGGAGGAGACGATCTCGATCCGACGGACCGTCGGTCTCGCAGACCTCGGCGAGTTCGCGCCCATCGTGATGCCGGCGACCGCCGAGCCAACCACACCTGGTATGTCGATCGTAACCATCTAATATTATAATGGTTTATGGTCAGCTGTGCGGACGCGCGCGGTGTGCACCTTCGCGCAGCGGTGCACGGAGCGGCAACTCGTCGATGGGCTTCCGAAGCGCCGCACGATCTCGATCGCATCGACGAGCCCGACGAATCGATCAACGAGGGGACAAAGTTCGATCGCGACGGGCGTTGACGGCAAACTGCGGCAGGATGCGCTTCAACGCCACAGTCTTTGCTGATGCCCACCAGCGACGTCGGGTGTAACGCCCCACCTGGATCTCTCGCCCGCGAGATCCGCGGGATCGATCACGGGGTATCCATCGCGCGCACTCAGTGAGCATTTTAACGCCGCGTCCGCTCGCATGTCTCAAGGGCTTTCGAAGAACTGATTGCGGTGGCATCGTGTGGCCATGCGACTCCATGCAATTTCCCTTTCCTTGGTTTTGGCGGTTGGTTGTGGCGGCGGCAGCGGCAGCAGTGAGGTCCTCGTGACCGATCTGAGCACGTCGTCCCAGATCGACCTCTGCGAGACGTTCCTCGACGATTTCTGCTCGCACCCCGACACCGCTAGCTTCTGCGATGATCCGTGCGTCAACGATGGTTGTCAGCCGGTCGTCGAGAACGGCGATGTCGACGAGCAGTGCGCGGGCGTCTTCGACGGCGAAGTGCTCGACTGCGGCGCGGATGGCGGCGAGGCCGCTTGCGAAGGCGGCCCGGGCTGCATCGCCGACGCACTCGCCACGGCGTGTGCTGGCGCCTAGATGAAAGCGCTGCTCACCCTCGCGGTCCTCGTCGCGTGCGACTCGAAAGCCACGACGTCGGATCCCGGCGGTGCACGCGCGGAACAGAAGTCGAAGGAGTACGAGAGTTGCGGTGCGAGCATGCACTGCCAGGACGATCTGCGCTGCCTCGAGCATTCGTGCCGGCGCAGCAATCGTTCGGCCGTGGGTGATTACAACGCGGCGCTCGGCGCTCAACTCAAGACGCGCGGGGATCTCGAAGCTGCGGTCGCCGCCTATGGTGCGGCGCTTCGCAGCTACGAGACCGACAAGCTCGCGTTGCCGCCGGACATCGATTGCGCGTATGGCGCGGCACTCGCCGCGGCCAAGACCACCGAGAAGCACGCCGAGCTCGGCGCGCGCGTGCTGCATCGCTGCGTGCTGGCGGTTCCCGCCGGTAGCGCGTTGCGGTCGGTCGCGCTCGCTCAGCTCGCGGCACTGACGGACAACGGCCTGGAGCCGGAGACGTTGCGCGGCGCCAAGCTGGCCGATCGTTACCTGACGCGTGGACCAGCAGGCCCATCGACGGACAAGCTCGCGATCACGGTGACCGCGACGCCCCTGCCGACGGGTAAGAGCTGGGCGAAGGTTCCCGAAAAGATCATCGGTGAGCTCAAGCAGCCGCTGATCGCTTGCTGGACCGCGCACAACGCAGCCACCAAGCAGACCGAGCTGACCGTCACGCTCGCGCTCAAGGTTGGCTTCGCGACCAGCAGCGAGTACGAGGACGAAGGCGGCTGGTACACCAAGATCGAGCCCGCGACCTCGGCGACCGAAGCCGAGACCTGCGTGCGCGCGGCGGTGGAACCGGCCATCAAGGCCCTCAAGCTCGCAGAAACCGTCGCCAGCAAGGTCGCGATCACGATCAAGTAGGCCCCGGCGTTCTCGATTGTGGTAGCTACCGTGGGCAAACCCCCGTGGCTACTACGACACCTGACCTGCGTGCCATGACCTTAGAC